>CAZOEV010000303.1:0-4303 GCA_964578915.1 uncultured Lentimicrobiaceae bacterium | reverse complement strand
TTGTCCAACTCCACCACTACAGTATTCTCCGCCACCGGTAACTGTAAAAGTCGTTGGCAATGGATTAACAGTAACAGTAACAGAATTAGTTGCTGTATTGTAACCATCGTAAACTGAAATGTAATAAATAGTTGTTTGTGTTGGATTCACCTGCGGGCTTTGAACTGTAGAAATAAGCCCTGCTGGAGTTGAAGTCCAGGAATAATCGGCTTGTGTTGCGCTATTACCTCCTGTGGCATCTGCATTCAATTGAACTGTTTCTCCGTTGTT
Source organism: uncultured Lentimicrobiaceae bacterium (assembly GCA_964578915.1). Lineage (GTDB taxonomy): Bacteria > Bacteroidota > Bacteroidia > Bacteroidales > F082 > UBA5536. The sequence goes on along the minus strand of CAZOEV010000303.1, from coordinate 4,033 downwards.
GCAAATAATATCTTCTACAGCAGTAGCGGTAACTGCAAGTGCTGAACCGCTTAGTGTTATACTTACAATGTCACTGGCAACGCAACCTTTATTGTCCGTAACTTGAAATGTAAAATTAGTATTTGTAGTTAGGTTGATTGTTGTGGCTGTAAGGCTTGTGTTTGAGCCATTTATACTTGTGGATGGCGTCCACAAATAGTTATAGGATGGCGTTCCTGATCCAGCAACACCAGTTAATGTAGTATTTGTTCCGTAAGGTATTATCTGCGAATCTCCGGCCTCTGCTGTTGGCAGCGGATTTATTGTTATGGTAGCGCTTCCATTCATATCCCTTTCGCAAGTGGTTGCGTTATTTGAGGCTTGAACCGTATAAAAACCTGCGCCTGTTTGATTTCCAAATGAAATAGCGCCGCCTGTTCCTGGAATTGGAGCTCCAATATCAGCACCATTTATTAACAGCTGATAATTTACACCTGTCTGTGAGCCAGCCAATCCTACAGAAACTCCTGTTCCTCCACTACAATATTCTCCGCCTCCAGTAACCGTAAATACTGTTGGAAGGGGATTAACTGTAACCAGAATTGTGTTTGTTGCGGTATTAAAACCATCCCATACGGAAACATTATAAGTTGTTGTCGCTGTTGGACTGGCGATTGGATTTTGATCGGTGGATGCAAATCCTGCAGGTGTTGAAGTCCAGGTATAAGCTGCCTGATTATCGCTGTTTCCACCAAATGCCGTAGCGCCTAACTGCACTGTTGCGCCGTTATTACAGATTTCGTTTGGCGTAGCTGTAGCCACAACGCTCAAAGGGTCTCCAAGGGTTATAACTTCAACTTGGTCAAATACAGCGCAGCTTTTGCTATCCGTAACTTCTAAATTAAAAATCTGTGTTGTATAAATATTTTCAGTTGTTGGTGTTAAGCTAGTTGCCCCTGATGCTATCAAACTAATAGGTGTCCATTGATAGGTTAAAGCTCCTGTGCCGCCTGATGCTGTCGCTCCATTGAGCACTGTTGAAGTGCCATTTTGTATCGACTGATCGGATCCTGCATATATTATTGGCAAAGGGTTTACGAAAACGGAATAAACAAAGGCTGAAGTTGCCGGGCATCCCGTTTGCTCATAATTTACACTGATTGATTGATTTCCAGAAGTGTTCCAGGTAACTGTTGCTGTATTATCAAATTCGGTTCCGCCTGCTGTGATAGTGCCTTCAGGAGCATTCCAAATATAATTATCCATGCCTGGTTGTGTGGTGTAAACATTGCCAGTTGAATTCCTACACGCTTCATTAGGTCCAGTAATTGAAGGTGTTGGAAGAGGATTAACGCTAACATTATAAACTGTTGGAGTAGCAGCAGCACAGCCATTTGTTCCTGTATAAGTTACATTTACTGTATGTGTGCCAACTGAATTCCAGTTTACATATACAGTATTATTCGTGGGTGACCCAACAATTGTGCCTCCGCTTGGTACAGTCCATTGATAGCCTGTTATTCCTGTTTCTGTGGTATATTCAACATTTGTAGCACTTACGCAAACAGCACTTGGGCCAGTTACTGTAGGCACGGGTAATGGTCGCACTGTTACTGGATATTGTGTAGCTGATGCAGCATAACAACCAGAATCTGAGTAGTTAACGGCAACCCATCGTGAACCAACTGTCGTCCATGTTACTTCAATTGAATTCGTGCCTGCTCCAGAGGTAATTGTACCGCCTGAAATTGTCCAATCATAGCTTGCCATCCCTGCCTCAGTAGAATATACAACACCGGTAGTTCCAGCACATTCTGAATTGCTTCCAGTTATAGTTGGGATAGGTTGTGGGTTTACAGTTACTGGATAATTTGTTGGGCTATCTGCAGAACAGCCATTTACATCGGTGTAATTGACGGATATTTGTTGCGCGCCAGCCGTATGCCATGTAACTGTAGCAGTATTGCTAAATTCTGTCCCTCCTGTTGTTATTGTTCCGCCAGCTGATGTTGTCCATGTATATGGATATTTATCACTTTCGGTAGTATATACAACACCTGTGGTACCAGCACATACATCGTTTTCTCCACTAATAAAAGTAGGAGTTGGCAATGGTTTTACATCAATATTTAATGTAGCTGGAACTGCGGCTCTGCATCCAGCCGCAGTAGTATAGTTAACGCTAACTGTTTGAGCTCCTGTTGCGTTCCATTTAATTGTGGCAGTGTTAATACCATCTCCGCCAGATGTAATTTGCCCTCCTGGCGAAACTACCCAAGTAAAATCCGAATTTCCAGTTCCAGTTCCAGCAGTGTAAACATTAGAAGTAGATCCAAGACAGGGCGATTGAGGCCCTGTTAATATAGGCGTAGAAACATTGACTAAAAACTGTTTTGGGGTTGTATTCGTGCAGCCATTACCGTCAGTGTAGGTTACGCTAATCCATTGTACCCCAACTGTATTCCAAGTGACAGTAGCAGTGTTATCAGTATCGCTTCCGCCTCCTGTGATAGTGCCTCCTGAAGCATTCCAAATATAATCATCCATTCCCGCAGCTGTGGAATAAACATTGCCTGATGCGCCTAAACAAGGTTCGTTTTCTCCTGTAATCACAGGAACTGGCAGTGTGTTAACTGTAACATCGTACTGAGTCGGGATAAGTGGTTCACATACATTTGCGCCAGTATAGCTAACGCGAACCCAATGTGATCCTGCAGTTGTCCAGGTAATGGAAATCTCATGCGTGCCTTGCCCTGAGTTTATTGTTCCGCCAGCAGAAGTTGTCCAGACATAAGGTCCGTAAGGAGCCATGCCGGCTTCGGTAGAGTATAATTCAGTACTCCCAATACAAACAGATGCATTATCGCCAATAATCGTAGGAATAGGAAGTGGTTTTACTGTTACAACTACGTCGAACGGATCGCCTTCGCAGAAGGTTGGAGCTGGGCCTGTAGGAATAATTGTATAGGTTGCAGTACCAGCACCAGCACCAACAGGAATCGAAAGTACATCATCGATTAAAGCATCTGTTCCACTGGGGGTTATGCCGTCAACAGTACCTGAAGTGTTTGCACCAGTCCATTCAAAAGTAGTTCCAAGCACACTGGAAGTTATTGTATAGTTGAGCGCCTCTATGCTACATATAGAAACAGCCGCAGCACTGGTTATTGTAGGAACCTCATTTACGGAGATTATTATTGGATCGGATTGTGCAGATGTAGGGCATGGTGTATCCGAATAGGCAACCCTCCGGAAATAAGTAGTCTGAATGAGGTCGTCTGGTTGATAATTTAATGATTCAGCTCCTGGAATATCAGAGTATGATACTCCAAAATTTATTGATAATTGCCATTGGTAGGCATAATCACCATCTCCACCTGATGCAGCAGGGCCAGATAATGCCGCTGGGCTGGTTTCAGCACAAATAGTTTGACTTGCTGTGATATTTCCTGGGTCTATGGGTTGATGGACAGTTAGGAATTCTGATATTACAGCAGCACATTGATCAGTGCTAGTGGCTACAATTGTAAATGTTTGATTATTAGTGTATGAGCTAGTAAAAGGATTAGTGGTAGGGGAGGGGGAATTAGGTTCTATCCAGGCCCAATTAGTAACGCCTACACCTGTAGTTACTGTCACTGTAACAGCATCACCAGAACATATCAATGATTCGCTTAGACTAATACTTGCCTCTGGTAAATCATAATTAAGAATCGTGATAGTTTCAGATGGAGTATCACAACCAGCTGTCTCAACATAATACTCCCCAACTTGTTTTGCCCTAATAGAGATATGTGTAGCTGTATCAATTAGATCATTGTTATGATACCATTTATAACTAGAAGAAGATGACGATGTGATATGTACATAATTTCCTGGGCAAATTCTCCAAGTTCCATCTGGATCTTCAACACCTGTATTGATATTCGAAGGTGTAGTTGTTATCGTTGGCGGACATTGCGCTTGCGCATAAGAAGAGAAAACTAAAACAAGAAATAGGGCAAAAAATGCCTTATTGAGGTGGCTTTATATAGAAGATAAAAATTTATTTTTA
>CAZOEV010000302.1:0-4306 GCA_964578915.1 uncultured Lentimicrobiaceae bacterium | reverse complement strand
TATTTGCTGTACGCCCTTGAACTTGTTTCGGATGATTTAGCAACATTGCAATACCGAACACGTGGCGGACAAAAAGCGCCGGTTATTATTAGCACAAGAGGTCATCGGCTGGAGGGAATCTGGCATGCCGGATCACCTTTAAGTATGGTAATCAACTCAATACGCGGTGTGCATGTAGCAGTTCCAAGGAATATGACGCAAGCTGCAGGCTTTTACAATACTTTTCTGGCTTCTGATGAGCCAGCGCTTATTATTGAACCTTTGAATGCCTATCGCCTGCGCGAGAAAAAGCCAGCAAATTTAGGAGAATTCAGGATTCCTGTTGGTGAGCCTGAAGTGCTGAAAACCGGATCTGATGTTACGCTGGTCACTTATGGTTCCTGCGTGCGGATTGCTGAAGATGCAGTTATTCAATTGCAGGAATTTGGCGTTGATGTTGAACTAATTGATGTACAAACTTTGTTGCCTTTCGATAATAATCACCGCATTGTAGAATCTTTGAAAAAAACCAATAAAATTGTGTTTTTTGATGAAGATGTACCAGGCGGTGCTACCAGCTATATGATGCAACAGGTGCTCGAAAATCAACAAGGTTATAAATACCTGGATGCTGAACCTAAAACGCTAACAGCCAAAGATCACCGTGCTGCTTATAGCACAGATGGCGATTATTTCTCGAATCCAAATGCGGAGGATGTGTTTGATCTTATTTATAATATCATGCACGAATACAATCCTAAAAAATATCCTAAAATATTCTAAATCTGATAGTTGACATATTTAGTTTGATGTATTTCAAGCGTGGTTTTATAGCAGTTAGCTGTTTAGGTATATCTTTGTAGCCAAGTTTGCCTGTTATGCTTTTGCTAAGAATCTTATTTTTAATCCTATTGTTGGTTTCCTGTTCAACTGATGTGGAGCAGAAAAATGCCTTATTGGAAAGCCGACCAGCAAAGGATATAATGGATTTGAAGCATATTAAACCCTATTTAATTGAGTTAAAAGAAATTGATTCTTTGCCTGTTACGAATAAAAAATCAACAGCAAAAATTCGTTATTTTGAAGAAGATATTGGGCAGATGACGAGCACTTCTGCAAAAGCTTTGCCAGCCAAAACGAATGCAGAAACTAAGTTTTCACATCAAACTAATGTAAGTCCTAAATTATACCAACAGCTTTTGAACGACAAGCGATTGGATCGCTATCTATTACTCACTTTCGATAATGATATTTTTGCAGAAACGGATTACTATTACACCAATGGTTTTTCAATTGGATTTATACATCCATGGTTTAATAACCGCTTGTTTTACAAGCTTATGCCTGATTTAGGCCAGTCTTCTTCCAGTCTTTTCGGGATGCGGATTCAGCAACAGATGTTCACGCCTTATAATCCAGAAGCTGTTGCGATAAACCCCAACGACAGGCCATTTTCCGGTGTTTTATTAGCTGAATTTTTTAAGCTGAGCAACCAGTCTGATAAGGGATTGTTTTTACAAACAAGTTTGAGACTTGGCGTGATTGGGCCAGCCTCCTTGGCTGGTGCTTTGCAAAGTACCGCACATACACTTAAACCAACTGGCTGGGATTATCAAATAGCCAACGACTTGTTAATTAATATAGATATAAGTCTACAAAAGTCATTTAAAATCAATAGATTCGTTGAAATTGCCGGAAATTTTGAGGCAGGTTTAGGCACTTATAAAAGCTATCTGGGCACCTCAGCTCAACTCAGATTAGGAAATTTCCGTAGTTTCAGTAACAATATTTCTACCTCAACTATTGGTTTAATTCCACACTTTGATAAATCAATAACCTATTGGTTTTTTGTTGAGCCAGCAATTCATTTTGTGGCCTACGATGCCACGCTCAATGGTGGAATGTTGAACAAAAGTAGTCCACACAAGTTTACTAATGAGCAGATTCATCCTATTACAACGCAATTTAATACTGGTTTTTCTGTTTTTTACAGAAATACGGGTCTTAGTTTGCGCTGGACGCGCATTAGCCCTGAATTTATTGGTGGTAATAATCACAATTGGGGAAATATCAGTTTAACACATAACTTTTAACACATGGCAAAAAAAGCAAATATAACAGACGGACTATCAAACGGAAAGCAGGAACAAATTGAGTTTCCGGTGAGTTATGAGATCAAGATTATTGTAACATTAAAACGTTCTGTTATTATTATCAAAGACGATATTGAAAACCTGTTTCATCAGGTGAAAACACCTTATAAGTTTTTGCACGAGAAAGCCAGTAAAAAAGGCACATATACCAGCCTAACCTATCAAATAACTTTGTTAAATAAAGCACACATGGATGAGCTTTATGGTGGTTTACGAAAAATAGAAGACATAAAACTGGCTATCTGATGCAAAATTTAGGAAGTCAATTATTGTTATTGGCAGCAGGCGGAAGTATTGGCACGATTCTTCGGTTTTTGGTTTATCAAACCGCCGACAAATTTTTAAACAAACACTTGCCTTGGGGCACTTTACTTGTTAACCTTTTCGGCTCGCTGGCCATCGGACTTTTATGGGGCTATCTCGACAAATCTGCTGTTTCACCGGCCATTCGACTATTTATTTTTGTAGGCCTTCTGGGTAGTTTTACCACCTTTTCCACCTTTGCTTACGACAGTTTTTACCTGTTAAATCAACATGCTTTCAGGCTATTTTTTATCAATTTGCTGCTGAACAATGTTTTGGGCATACTGTTATGTGGAGGAGGCTATTATCTAATAAGAAACTTGATTTAACTATGCACGAACTGGAACCTTTTTATAATTGGCGTCAACATTATATTGCCGCTGAGGATATAAATTCTCCATTTCACGGACAAACTTATAGCGAGATTTATTTCACCAATGCGGTTTACAACTATCTTATTCATCCTCAGTGGGATGAGTTTGGATCTGCAACACTTTATTTAAAAGTACTACAAGTCGATTACAAGCTAAAATATGCTGTTATTGAGCTTATTGGCGAATGGAATGATTTGCTTTATAACGACATCATGTTTTTGTATCGCAATGTGATTGAGGAGATGATAGACCAAGGAATAATCCATTTTATTTTAATAGGCGAAAACATCCTGAATTTTCATGCTGATGGCGATGATTATTACCAAGAATGGTTTGATAATATTGACGATGGCTGGATTGTTTGCCTGAATTTCAGAGACCATATTATCAATGAATTTACTTCTGCGAGATTAGATTACTACCTTGGATTTGGTGGCAAATTTGACGAATTCAATTGGAGAGCTTTAGAGCCTGATGATTTATTCAAATCTATCAATGCCTTAATGATGAGAAGATTAAGCACTTAAAGAAATGATCAAAGCAGTAAGCATTGAAGTTTTTGGTCGCGTGCAGGGCGTTGGTTTCAGATACTATACGCAGAAAAAAGCACAAGAATTACAACTTCATGGATTTGTAAAAAACACGTCAAGTGGCAGCGTAGTTATTGAAGCAGAAGGTGACGAAGCTGCGCTCGATAAGTTTATTTTGTGGTGTCATACTGGTCCTTCGTGGGCGCGTGTTCAAGAGGTCAAATATTATAGTATGCCTCCGTATAATTATTTGAAATTTGAGATCAAGTAATTAGTTGTTCACAACTTCAATGCCCTGATAACATGTCTTTTACCGGGCGGGCCGGGAAGGCGTTTTACTATAAATCCAACTGATCTTAAGGCATTTTTTACATCACCACGCGCGCTGTAAGTAACCAAAACACCGCCGCTTTTTAAGCTGAGATAAAGCCTTGAAAAAATCTCCTCCGTCCATAATTCCGGTTGCACATTCGGACTAAAAGCATCGAAATATATTACATCAAAGCTGGAAGCCTTAGCTGAAAATTCAAGCAAATCTTGATTAATTTTAGTCAGCTGAAAATACGCAGTGAGCTGCACCGGTTTTTCCCAATCCGAAAGATGTAATGACAAAAAATCCTGTTTATCAAACTGCATCTCAGCGCTTTCAAAATAATTCAATTTTTCGGTCAGCGAAATATCCAGCGGAAAAGCCTCCAATGCTGTATATGCAATTTGCTGCTTCCAATCCGTTGCTTTTAAAAGACTTAACCAAGCATTTAGGCCTGTTCCAAAACCAATTTCAAGCACATCGAGCTGTTGAATTGGATTTTGTATTCTAAAAAATTCCAGCCCATTGCTGATAAACACCAGCTGCGATTCAGTAATTGCGCCATTAATAGAATGAAAAGTTTCTCCCGTCCTACTGTCAGCAATACTTTGACTTCCATCAGCAGTTATCACAAGTTTTCTGCTTGTAATAATTTGA
>CAZOEV010000301.1:0-4332 GCA_964578915.1 uncultured Lentimicrobiaceae bacterium | reverse complement strand
GCTACCATGACGGTACTTTGGAAAACGCTTGGCAAAAAAACAAGTTTGATTTATCTCAGCACCATTGTTTTTGGCTCAATGGTTTTCGGACTGCTAATCAATCAATTGCCAGCAAACTGGTTTATTATTCCCGGCCAAACCGGAAAACATGCCCACCACCTATTGCCCAGCTGGCTACAAATTGGATCGGCAATTTTACTTATCTTATTGATTATTAATGGATACTACCAAAGATATTTTAATACCAAAACAAAAAATCCAGAAGCTATGGCTACAGAAAACGAGAAACTTACCTTGGTGAAAGTGAGCGGTATGGACTGCAATCATTGCAAAAACAGTGTAGAAGTTAACCTAAAAAAACTACCTGAAATACAAACTGTTGAAGCAGATTTAAGCACACAAACCGTGCGGATTGAAGGTGAAAACGTAAAAATGGACAGCGTGCGAGAAATAGTTGAATCTTTGGGTTATAAATTTATTGGGAAAGCGGATCAATAAAAACACCAGCAATTTTAGGCCTCCCGCAATAACATCTAAACAACTGAATATCATGCAATCCAAGCGTTTTATACTACTGCTTTGCCTTTTAAGCATCACATTTACAGCCGTTTTAGCGCAAGATAATTACTATAGCCGCTATACCGGTACGCTGCAAAATAATCCAGCAGTATTGAATTTAGTGCAGGTGAACAGCAAATTGCGGGCACATTTATTTTTTACGCAAGATGATGTTGCTTCACATATTGTATTGACTGGAATGTTAGATAATCAGGGAGATTTTTTCCTTAAAAGAGAGCTCGAAACAGATACGCTACTCAAAGGCCGCATGAATTCTGGTCGGCTGGAAGGCTTCATTTTTACTGAATCTGGCGAGCTGCACCGAATAGCGTTTTCCGCAAATTATGAAAATGGAGGTATCGCCCTGATGCCCTATCATTTAAGTGTTGACAAAAAGCTTTTTGAAAAACGGGAAGAAAGCCCAAGCGCCATCTTTGAAAGTGAGCTAATTGTTCCCAAGGATGAAAAATTTCAACCGCTTCAAGATTCAATGCTAGCTCATGCTTTTCTATCTGGAGGTCAGAAAAATACTTTGCTACGACCAATGGAAATACTTCAGCAGCAAGCTGATACGTTCTTTAATAACTACCAAAAATTAAGCACCTACGACAGCATGCCTTCACACTCCATGCAATGGATTAAAAGCGAAGAAGTTGGCATTGTGATGAATCAGCACGAATTGCTGTGTATAGAAACAAGCGATTACGTTTTTAGTGGCGGCGCGCATGGTATGCTTAACCGATTGTTTTTTGTATTCGACAGCCAAAATGGTAAACAGTTGAAAATGGAAGACGTCTTTTTACCGGATTCAGACAGTGCTTTGACCGTATTGCTAACGAATGCAATTAGAACACGTTATGAAATTGACAAGCAAACTAGCCTGAAAACTTTTGGCTTATTTGTGGAAGTGGTTAAACCCAATACTAATTTTTGGCTAAGCGCTACTGGAATTGGATTTTATTATAACAGTTACGAGCTAGCGCCTTATTCTTTTGGACAAAGCAATTTATTTCTGCCTTTTAGTGCGCTTAAAGGAATTATAAATGACGATTTTCGGGCAAAATTGGAATTGGAAGATTAGCGTTCAATCAACGTTTTGTTTATGGCTATTGGCATGACCCTAATCACTAAATTTTGGATTAAGCACTTGGCTTAATAAATACTAAAAACCTATATTTCATTACAAAACCTTCATCAACTATACACTTTGTTGGACTTTCGTGCTTTTTCTCTCAAATACAATTGTTAACTGTCCAATTCTATTTTGTTTATTTTCTGCTTTATCTGCTAAATATTCTGCGATACAACTTGCAACATATTCTCCTAATTTAACTGGTACTGCATTTCCTATTACTTGCTCTAAATTAGTTTTTGTACCGTTGAATTTAAAAGACTCTGGAAATGTTTGAATATAACTTCGTTCAATTGTTGTTAAAGGTCTTACATTATCTGATATATCGACTGGGTCACCTGAATGTTTTGGGTAGCCCGCTGGAATTGGTCTATTTACTCCACGAATAGTTGCACTTGGTTCATAAATACTAAAAACTCCACGTCTCTTATAGCTTCTTGGGTGTCGGTAATAGTTTTCTATACCGAGTGAATCTCCAAGATAGTCATGAACTGTCATTGGTACTTTAGAGAGGTTTTTTTGAAAATAAGGAATTAAAAAATTGTCGGATTCATATAACCTACCTACTAAAAAAAAACGCTTTCTTGCTTGTGGAACACCACAAAGACTGGCATCAAGTACTTCCATTGTCAATCCATATCCTGCGTCCTTGAATATTTCAATTGCTTGTTTTAAAATTCCACTTTTTTTTATTCGTTCTACATTTTCCATTACGAACATTTCAGGTCTAACAGACTCTACAATGTTTGCAAACGTAATTGTCAAGTCCGCTCTTCCTAATGTATCGTCTCTTTTACCTGCACTTGAAAAATCTTGGCATGGAGGCCCACCAATTATCAAGTTAGGTTTCATATCTTTGATAAACTCTTTACTGTCATTAGTAGCCAAGTCAAAGTCATAAATGGGGTGGTCAAAGTTGTCTTTATATACATCCACTGCGGGTTTCCAATTATCAAATGCTGCAAGAATATTGAAGCCTTTGTTTTGAAAGCCTAGCGACATTCCACCACAACCCGAAAATAAATCTACTGTTCTTATCTTACCTTTTTCCATCATTCAAATAATTCTGGTGAATTGAATATTATCGCATCAAAACGTCTTTCTGGACTTAGTAAGTTTTGTCCACCACCTAATATGATATTTTTAATGTCTTCTTTTGTGATTCTTGGTTTTTTAAGTTCCTCACAAGTCATATATGGGTAGGTCACCATACCACTGACGGCAAACGCTTTATCATTCTTGGTGTTATACGAAAGTTCATCTATTATTTTAGCATGATTAAATTGACCATTTTGTGAAAAGTCATAGAGCATCTTGAACAGCCAAATTATTGTCCTTATCTGTCTTGTTATTCTATTGTTAGAGGATAACTCTCCACGCGCAACATCTAAGAAAAGTTGCGTGAAAGCAAAGTTTGACCAAACGAAAACATCTAAACAGTTTTCACAAAGAGCAGGAGATTTGCCTTGTGTTTTCCAAACAGGTTGCATCAGAATGGGTTCTTGCTTATCAAGAATTGAAAGGGTTATCTTGTCAATTATTTCAAGCATTTTTGGTAAATACGCCCAAACTGAAGTTCCTTCTGACCAGTCTTTAATTTTCGCAAAGTTTTTGGGGAAATGTCTTTTTAATTCGGTCAGTCTATCTTTAAAATTATACGCAATACTACATGCCAAATAAACTATAGTGTCTGGTCGAATTACGATTTCAGTACCATACTTATCTTCATTAAGTTCACAAGTAGTGTTGTCAGGTAAGGCTGTGAGCTTTATTTCAATTGGTTTTAATGCTCGCCCATTGTGTTTGCTTTGAGTAACTAAATCAACCCTTGGTAAATGTCCAACTAATAGTTGTTCATAAGGAGTATAAGCTGATTCAAAAGAGTAGAATAAGTCGTCCGAATTAGGGTCTAATCCGAAAAAATCAGCAGTAGATATTTTCTCATGGACAACTTTTAAATTCTTATCTAAAGTTAAATAGACATTTTTGAAATTCTTGCTATGTAAATAAGCTGAAAGTGAGGCAGGAAAAGAGGAGTTAAAATTGTTTTTACCCCAAGTGTTCTTTTGAGTAAAGTCCCTGTTTGAGTGTTTAATTCCGTATAATCCTGGTTTATGTATGTCCATGTATTTTTATTCCTATTTTTAGTTTGCTGGGTCGCTATTATTCGCATGAAGCCCATCTCCGTCATAACACCAACATATCACCACCCTGAAGCCAAAATATCAACGATATGAATAACTTTTAATGGCATTTTATGCTTATTGATGTAGCTTTCCAGGTGCATCAGACAGGAAAGGTCGGTTGAAACGATATATTCTGCTTCTGTTTCCAACGCATTCTCAATTTTTTGTTGGGCCATGGCCGTAGAAATGGCTTCATGCTTTACGCTAAACGACCCACCAAAGCCGCAGCAAACCTCCCGTTCCTTCATTTCTACCAGTTCAATATCTTTCACTTTTGACAATAAAAGTCGTCCTTCCGCTTTCAATTTATACTCCCTTAATCCTGCGCAACTATCGTGATAGGTCACTTTGTGAGGAAATACAGCCCCAAAATCAGTAAATTTTACTTTATTGACTAAAAAATCTGTAATTTCAAACATATTACGCGCTAAGCGCTTGTATTCAATATGGTTGGCG
>CAZOEV010000300.1:0-4337 GCA_964578915.1 uncultured Lentimicrobiaceae bacterium | reverse complement strand
ATTGATACTATCAATAATGCAAAGTATGAAGCCTTTAAGTCTGTAAATAAGTTTAATATAGGACAGAATTTTGAAATTGGGAAATTGATTGTTCAAAATCAAAAAAAGAATAATTGGGGAAAATCTATTGTTGATAAATTGTCAAAAGATATCAATCGAGTAATTGATGGTGTGAGGGGATATTCTCCACAGAATTTATGGCGTATGCGTCAATTTTATCTTGAATACAAAAACCATCCAGAATTGTTAAATCTTACTCTGAAAATTCCTTGGGGACAGAACCTTTTAGTTCTTCACAAAATTAAAAATAAGGTTGAAAAAGAATATTATTTAAGGGCAACAGACAAATTAGCTTGGAGTAGAGCGGTACTTTTAAATCAAATAAAAGCAGAAGCATACAATAGATATTTAATTGATAAGAAAGCTAATAACTTTGAGGAAACGTTGCCAATTCATTTGTCAGAATAAGCAAATGAAGCTTTAAAGAGCGAATATAATCTTGATTTTCTTGGAATAACAAAACCCGTTTTAGAAAGGGAATTAGAAAATAGATTGGTTGAAAATATTCGCGATTTACTTTTAGAATTAGGTTATGGTTTTAGTTTTATTGGAAACCAATATAGACTAAAGTTAAATCAAAAAGAATATTTCATTGATTTGTTGTTCTACAACAGAATTATGAAATGCCTAGTTGCAATTGAACTGAAAACAGTTGAATTTGAACCTGAATTTGCAGGCAAAATGAATTTTTATCTTGAACTTTTAGATGAACAAGAAAAATTGCTGGATGATAATCCTTCCATAGGAATAATTCTATGTCCCATAAAAGATAATATCGAAGTTGAATTTGCTCTTAGACCAAGCAATAAACCGATTGGAGTTTCCGAATATAGTTTAACCAACAAATTACCAGAACAATTGAAAGGGAAAGTTCCGACATCAAAAGAATTAAAACAAATGCTAATAAAGGCTATACGTAGTGCGGGCTTAAGTGATAATTTGAATGATGATAGAAGTACTAAAATTTAGTAATGGCTTGAAAATGAATTGCTCCGAAAATCCGCACTACACTTAGCCAACCGTTATACCAAAATCAAATTAATCGTTTCTAATCAGAACAGATTGCATATAGCTCATTAAAAATCAGCCCCAATTTTATCTAATAATAGTTAAATCCCATCAAAAACTTTTTTTCATTCCTGTAATTTTATATTTTTGCAGAAGGGACTGTTCCGATATAAAGTGCACATTTCTACTTGTTCTTTTGCCTGCCAACTGCGTTAAAAATACTCGCCGTATCGCTGCTATGCCTGCGTTTTTTACCTTATTGGCAAACAAAATAACCGTTTATAAATTGCTCACTTTATTTCGGAGCAGACCTTGAAAAGAATAATTAATTAAAAATCAATAGCCTAATGTCAGTATTAGTTGGAAAAAAAGCCCCTTTGTTTGAAGCCGATGCGGTAGTAAACGGAGGTGAATTTGTTGAAAAATTTTCGTTAGAACAGTATATCGGTAAAAAACACGTGGTGTTTTTCTTCTATCCTATGGACTTCACTTTCGTTTGTCCTACTGAACTTCTTGCATTTCAGGAAAAAATTGAAGCCTTTGAAGAGCGCAATGTAGCCGTTGTTGGTTGCTCTGTTGACTCCAAATTTTCGCATTGGGCATGGCTAAACACACCAAAAAACAATGGTGGAATTCAAGGCGTTAAGTATCCTTTGGTTTCTGATTTCAGCAAAACAATCTCAGCCAACTTTGATGTTATGGCCGGAGAATTTGGCTATAACGAAGATGGCGAAATGGAATTTGATGGCGAACCAGTAGCTTACCGTGGCTTGTTCCTTATTGACAAGCAAGGCGTTGTGCGTCATCAGGTTATAAATGATCTACCGCTTGGCCGCAATATCGACGAAGCCATTCGCATGGTGGACGCGCTACAGTTTTTTGAAGAAAATGGTGAGGTTTGCCCAGCAAACTGGAATCGCGGTGATGAAGCCATGCAAGCTTCTCACGAAGGTGTTGCCGGTTATTTGAGCAAGCACTAAAATTATTTTGTAGAAAAATCAAGCCGCTGCATTTGTGTAGCGGCTTTTTTTATGCAGCCTTTGCAAGAAAAGGCTAAATACTGCGTTACGCTCGTTTTTGAAACAATCATTTACCTTAGTAAATTCCTTGATTTCAAAAACTTCACAAGCCTTGTCTTATCAAAGCCTCAAAAAGAGCAGTTTTCTATCAAATAATATTTAGAAACATAAAGCCAGTCCAAGCGAATCAAAACCAATTCGAGGCTCTAGTTGAAAAGTGCTGTTGCCTTTAGATTTTTTCTTTTTGTGATAATAAATAACTCCACGACCAACAAAATACCCCAAAGCCGCGCCCGCCAACACATCCGAAGGCCAGTGTTCGCCGCTAAGCAAACGCCCTGAGGCGGTTAAGGTAGCAAGTCCGTAGGCGCCAAAGCCAACCCAAAAATTATCTGGAAAATAAGCTGATACTACTGTTGCCACAGCAAAAGCGCGCGCTGTATGTCCTGACGGGAAAGCGTCATTTCCACTGAAAGGCCCAGTCCATAAATAAGGATCATCGGCTGACATCGGCCTCGCTCTGCCGCCCAGCGTTTTCACAATATAAGCTGCTCCAGCACTCAGCAAAAAGGCCTGAAATCCGGCCAAAGCTGCTTCCTGTAATTGGCAGTTTTCCTTAGAGCGACCTACCAAATACATGCCGCCAAGCAGCGGAACAGAAAGCAATCCGCTCCCAAAAGCATCCGTATATTTACTCAATTGTTCACCCTGATGCGGGCTCATCTGCCGGTCAAAAAAATCAAAAATTACCTGATCATTGGTATAAACCAGTGCCGTGCTGGCCAAAATCCCTCCGGCAATTAACCAATCGGTTTTTTTATAATGCGCTGGCTGAATTGCTGTTTCAATGGTGGCATGAAAATAAGACCCCAAATAAGCTACATCTGGCTCTATTTCACAAACAGTTTGCGCCTTGCTAACCAACTGACTTCCAATAATAAGCGTAAGAAATAAAATTAACTTTTGAAACGGTTTTTCCATGACTAACTATTCTAGCTTTTTGGCTTCATTCCAGAGGGCATCCATCTCGTCGAGCTTCATATCATGCAGTTTTTTATGTTGTTTCTCAGCTCTTTGCTCAATATGCGAGAAACGTCTTTTAAATTTTTTGTTGGTTCGCTCCAAAGCATCTTCTGGATTAACGCCAATGTAGCGGGCGTAATTGACCAAGGCAAACAGCAGATCACCAAACTCGTCCTCAACACGTTCTCTATCTGCATTTTGAGTAACCTCAACCTGTAATTCCTGCAGCTCCTCCTCTACTTTTTCCCAAACCTGATCTTTGCGTTCCCACTCAAAGCCAACGCCGCCAG
This sequence comes from uncultured Lentimicrobiaceae bacterium, assembly GCA_964578915.1. Lineage (GTDB taxonomy): Bacteria > Bacteroidota > Bacteroidia > Bacteroidales > F082 > UBA5536. The sequence continues at coordinate 937 of CAZOEV010000300.1, read as the reverse complement.
CTTTTTCCTGCATCCGGTAAGCTTTTAGCAGCGCTGGCAAGCTTGTTGGCACACCTTCCAGCACCGATTTTTTGCCTTCTTTTAATTTAATACGTTCCCAATTTTCGGCCACATCATCGGCATTTTGAACTTTTACATCACCATAAATATGTGGATGCCTGACAATTAATTTCTCCGAAATGCCATCCAAAACACCCTTTATATCGAAAGCGCCTTGCTCCTCTCCTATTTTGGCATAAAAAACCAAATGCAACATCAAGTCGCCCAACTCTTTACGAATCTCTTCCAAATCATTATCTAAAATGGCATCGCTAAGCTCATAAGTCTCTTCAATGGTTAGATGCCGCAAACTTTCAAGGGTTTGTGCTTTATCCCACGGACAGCCAGCACGTAACTCGTCCATAATTTTTAGTAGCTTTTCAAAAGCTTCCAGTTTCTCCTTCATCATTTTCTATTTGTTTACAAAAGTAAGGTTTTCAAAGTCAACACTTAGCGCAAAATAGGAGAAATCACAGAATCTCTTCATGCCCTTTTGCTACTGATTTGGCTATCTTTGCACTCCAAATCCAGATGCTGAACCGAATGAAAGTTTTTTTTACGGCTATATTGCTTACAATTTGCTTTTGGCAAGCTGGATTTTCGCAAGGCGGACCGCCCGCTTCACCACATAACTTTCAGCTCGAAACCAGGATTCATGGCAGTTTGTTTCTGCAACATCATTTTGAGATGAGGCAGTTTGACGCACACTTTCCGATGTTTGAAATAAGCCTACAACGTGCTACTTATGGTCAAAGTCAGTGGGAAGCTGTGTATCGCTATCCCATGATTGGCGTGAGTTATTTATATACTGACCTCGGCAATAGCGAAGCACTCGGCAATGCCCACGCAATATTTCCATTTATCAATTTTCCGCTCAACAGGGATTTAGATAATAGCC
>CAZOEV010000299.1:0-4358 GCA_964578915.1 uncultured Lentimicrobiaceae bacterium | reverse complement strand
ATATTCCCCTGACAAATGGCGAAACGGGTGATGTAAAATGGTATCAGTTCCGAATTCCAATCAGCCAGCCGGAGAAAGTAGTTGGTAATATCGAAGATTTCCGTTCCATCCGCTTTATGCGTATGTTTATGCGCGGTTTTGAGAAACCTGTGGTATTGCGTTTTGCAACCCTCGAACTAGTGCGTGGTGAGTGGCGCAAATACCGCCAAAACCTGCAAGCTCCCGGCGAATATATCGTGGACGATGGCGCCAATGAAACCCAATATGATATTTCTGCCGTTAATGTGGAAGAAAATGGACGTCGTTCGCCAGTTCCTTATGTAATTCCCCCAGGGATTGAGCAAGAAATAAACTTTGGAACTACTAGCTTGGTGCGCCTTAACGAACAAGCCATGCAGATGACCGTTGATCAACTGATGGATGGTGATGCAAGAGCCGCTTTTAAAACCACCGATTTCGATTTTCGCCAATATAAAAAGTTGAGGATGTATGTACATGCTGAAAAGTTGTACGAAGAAAAAGAATTGAACTACGGCGATATGACGGTTTTCGTGCGTTTGGGAGCCGACTTCACAGAGAATTATTACGAGTACGAAATTCCGCTTACATTCACCCCTTGGGGCACTTCTTTTGATCAACCTGAAATAATCTGGCCTTCCGCAAACGAGTTTGACATCGATCTGGACGAAATGGTGAAGGTGAAACAAAACCGAAATGAAGCGATGCGCAGCCCAAATAGTGATATCAGGATAAACTATCCCTATTCTGAGCAACTCGGAGACCATATAGTGAAAGTAATTGGTAACCCAAGCATCAGCGATGTGATGGGAATTATGATTGGAGTGCGCAATCCAAAACAAAAAAGTTTTGACTCCAACGACGATGGCAATCCGAAAAGTGCTATCATCTGGGTGAATGAGTTACGTGTTACTGACTTCAACAACAAAGGAGGCTGGGCGGCAACAGCGCGTGTTGAAACCTTACTAGCCGATGTTGGACGTGTGGTAGTTTCGGGTTCGCACAGCACACCGGGCTTTGGTAGTCTCGATATGAAGGTGAACGAAACAGCGCGTGAAGCCGTTACGAATTTCGATATTGCTACAGATCTCGACTTGGGAAAATTCTTGCCCGAAGAAAGCGGCGTGCGCATCCCGATGCACTTTGACTACGGTGAGTCGCACATTAAACCTGAATACAATCCGTTGGATCCTGACATAAAAATGAAAGATCAGCTGGATGCACTTGACACCAAAACACAGGAAGATTCATTAAGAGCATTAGTAAATGACTACACACAGCGCAAAAATATCAACTTTGTGAATGTGCGCAAGGATAGAACAGGCAATGCCAATAAACCACGCCTCTACGATATTGAAAACTGGAATGTTTCCTATTCTTTTAGTGAAATTTATCACCGCAATATTGATGTGGAATATGATATCAGGCAGACTTACCGCGGTGGCATTGGGTACAATTACACGGCAAGTCCTAAAAATATTCAGCCATTTTCTAAAGCAACATGGGCTTCAAAACCTTATTTCCAGCTTATCAAGGATTTCAATTTTTATTATTTGCCAAAAAACTTTGCCTTCCGCACTGATATGAACAGGCAATACAACGAAAAGAAATTCCGTAACAAGAGTGAAGGCGAGGTGATTACCTATCCCATTTTCGCCAAGCAGTGGGACTGGAATCGGACTTACGACTTCAAGTTTGACCTCACCCGTGCGCTGACTTTTGATTTTTCTGCTGGTGCCAATGCCTTTATTTATGAGCCGGCCGGTAATCCGGAGCGCGGAACTACCGCTTATCAAATGAATAGAGATACGATTTGGGACGAGATTATGAGTTTTGGTACAAAAACCCGTTATAATCAATCTATTCGAATAAACTATACCGTGCCGATCAATAAAATTCCTTTGCTCAACTGGATGACGATTTCGGCTGGCTATCAAGCCGCTTATACCTGGCTCGCTTCGCCGCTTTCGGTGCAAGATAGAATAGGAAACAGTATTGAAAATCAAAACACCAAAAACCTCAACGGAAACGTTGATTTCGTAAAGCTATATAATAAGGTAGGTTACCTGAAAACCCTCAACACACCGCAACGTGGCGTGGGCAGGGGAGGACCGGCACCGCGACCGGGAGCTATGCGGCCTGGAAGCCGACCTCAGCAAGATGAAGAGGGTGAAAATGCCGACAGCACCGAAGCAAAACCTGCGGTTAACTACTTTAAAATTGTTGGAGATCAAGTGCTTAAACTGGTGATGAGCGTTAAAAAAGCCAATTTGAGCTATACGCAGAATAACGGTTTATTCCTACCTGGTTTCTTGCCTGAGCCTGATTTATTTGGACTTAATTTCGCTACTTCTGCACCAGGGTTTGGCTTTGTTATGGGCGATGAAACCGATATCCGTAATCAAGCGATAAGTAACGACTGGCTCACACGCGACTCTCTATTGAATAGGGCTTTTGCCAAAAAATATACAGAGAATTTCAGCTATAAAATTAACCTGGAACCTATACCTGGATTGCGTATCGACATCAATGCTGACCGCACTTCCTCGCTTAACTTTTCAGAGTATTTCCGTGCCGATACTTTAGGGAATTTTGCCACCTTTTCGCCTGAGGAAGCCGGAAGCTTTAGCATGTCGTATGGAATGTGGAAAACCAGTTTTGTGAAAGCCCGCAGCGATGAAAGCTCTCAGTTATTTGAGGATATGCTGGCCAATCGGTTGGTAATTGCCGATAGGCTCGCGCTTAGTAATGCGCAGTGGGTTACGGAAGAGCCAGGATATGTGTATGACTCAATTGGCCGGGCAAATTATCCGTTTGGCTATGGTGCCATATCGCAGGAAGTGGTTTTGTATTCCTTCCTTGCTGCCTACAAAGGCCAGGATGCCAGCAATATTTCGCTCAGTCCGTTCCCAAAAACGCCTATTCCAAACTGGACGATAAATTACAACGGCCTAACTAAAGTGCCTTTTATCCAGCGCCTGTTCAAAACGGTGAATATTACACACGCCTATCGTTCGGCTTATTCTGTGAATAGCTGGCGTTCAAATGTAGATTATAAGCCTGATAATACCACGCAAACATACAGAAATAGTAATTTAATTATCCCAAAATACAATTTGGGACAGGTAACAATCTCAGAACAATTTGCGCCTTTATTGGGTATTGATGTAGGTCTGCATAATAGCCTCACAGCAAGGGTTGAATACAAGAAACAGCGAAACCTAACCTTGAGTTTTGTCAACAATCAGCTTACGGAAGTCGTTGGAGATGAATTGATTATTGGTGCTGGTTACCGTTTGCGCAACCTGTCATTTATTGTGTCGTCTATCACCGGTGGAAATGCTACGCGTGCTTCCAATGATTTGGTGCTGAAAGTGGATCTTGGTTTCAGAACTGACAAAACCACCTTGCGCCGCATCGACGAGCAAAACAGCCAGGTTTCAGCAGGTCAGAAAAAGATTAATATCTATGTTACAGCCGATTATACCTTTAGTACCAGGCTTAGCATGCAGGCTTATTTCCGCAAAGATATGGCTGATCCTTTTGTTTCTTCACAGTTCAAAAACTCAAATACTGCCGGTGGAATCACCATGCGTTTTAGTTTGGCACAATAGATTGCTTCGCTGCTAGCTAAACCTAGTTTTGTATGTTCAGTACTAAAGTCAGCCTTTATTTTGTGCAGCAGAAAGTTTTTGGCACCAATAGGCTATTTTAGAATGAATCTTTGGTGTGAGCCCACAAAAAATCGTAAATTTGAAGCCAAATATTAAAACCAAAAAAATCATATTTTATGAATATTCCAGCTGAATTAAAGTACACCAAAGACCACGAATGGCTTCGTGTTGAAGGCGATGAAGCATTTATTGGAATTACTGAATTTGCTCAAAAAGAACTGGGCGATATCGTTTTTATTGAAGTAGATACTGTTGACGAAGAACTCGAAGCAGAAGAGACTTTTGGCACCATTGAGGCCGTAAAAACCGTATCAGATTTATTTATGCCGGTGGCCGGAACTATCCTTGAGTTTAATGAAGCACTTGAAGATGCCCCTGAGACCGTAAATAAAGATCCTTATGGTAAAGGTTGGATCGTGAAAGTGAAATTCGATAATGCTGCTGATGTTGAAGAACTGCTCGATGCAGCCGCTTACAAAGCGCTTGTAGAAGCCTAAAAAAGCGTGGCAGGATTCGACTGGATCACACGAAAATTTTGGCCGGGAGGCATTTGGGCAGTATTAATATTGCTGCTGACAGGGCTTCCCGGTGACTATTTCCCGCAAGTGATTAGCTTCTGGGATTGGTTGAGTCCTGACAAACTTGTTCACTTTTTTATATTTGGTG
>CAZOEV010000298.1:0-4358 GCA_964578915.1 uncultured Lentimicrobiaceae bacterium | reverse complement strand
CGGCCAATTGCTCACTATCGACCAGCGAAGAGGCATTAGATCCGTAGCCTTTGGCTTTAACGCCCATGTCAAGCAATTCTTTTTCGGTAGCTTCCATCAACTCATCGCGATGAAGATCAGAAAATGCAATATCAGCTCCTTCAGCAGCAAAACGAACTGCCAAAGCTTTACCAATTCCTCTTGAACCTCCAGTTATAAGGGCAACTTTGCCTTCTAATAATTTCATATCAAAAAATTTTAATTTATTGTAAACCATTAAACAGCTCCAAAACAAACAGCCTAAAGCAGCTTGAAATGCGGTGGCGAAGATACAAAAAGAATGTTTTAGGCCTTGCTGCTGAATCAGCTATATCTTTGCCGCACACCATTCATAAGTCTGAAATGCAGTGGTTTAGCCTCAAAAACTCTATATTGACCTTTTGAAACACAAACCAACACAAGCACCTCCATCAGCATTATTAGACAAGTTCACACTACCATTTTGGGCGTTCATCATCAGTTTCACCGCTGCAAGCGAGAGTCCTTGCTCTTCTTCTACCAAAAAATGTTCTTGTTTCACCAGTCGGGTTAAGCGTGTCAAAACTTCCTCAGAAAAGCCTATGCCGTTGTCATTCACCTCAACACAAACTTGCTCCTCATTTTCATAACTTCCAAATCGAATAATACCACCAGAAGGTAATTTTGAAAGCGCGTTTTCCACTAAAATACTAAGACTCTTTCTGAGCAATTCAGCATCTGCACGAATCAGTATATTATTGTCTTTAATTCCAATATCTATTTTGGCATTTTTGTCGTCTATCAGTTCACTCATTTCATCAACAATCATTTCGATTAGCATCTTCAACGAAACTTCGAATAACTCCAATTTTTGATTGTTGGATTGCAGGCTTGTGATTAGCAAAGCCGTTTCAGAAAAGCGCAGCAAGCGTTTAGATGCTCCGCTGAGGAAATTAAGATAATCGCGCTGTTCTTCATCTTTTATGGCTTGAGAAAGTATTCCTGTTATGCCGATTATTCCATTGAGCGGTGTGCGTAGTTCGTGGCTGATAATACTTAAAAAATCACTTTTTGCTTTCTCCAGCTTTGCAAGTTGTTTGTTAGCAATCTGAAGCTCCGCAGTGCGTTCGGCCACAATTTCTTCTAGATTGTGGCTATACGCTGTCAGCTTTTTCTTGTTTTTAACGAGCTCCAAGTGGGTGTTGATTCGTGCAAGCAACTCTGCCGTATTAAAAGGCTTGGTGATATAATCGTGGCCGCCAAGTTCAAAACCTTTTAAAACGTGATCCGTTTCCGTTTTCGCAGTCAAAAATATCACAGGGATTTCCGCTGTCTTCGGATTTTTTTTAAGTATTTTACACACCTCAAAACCGTCCATTTCGGGCATCATAATATCCAACAAGATAAGATCGAAATGGTTTTTCTCAATCAGCATCAGCGCTTCGGAACCCGAGAGCGCATAGGCAATTTCACGATTTTGGGCAGACAAGAGTTTTCCTAAAATCTGGATATTTTTTGGGAGATCATCTACAATAAGTATTTTTTCGGTAGTGGAAATGGTTTTCATACAATTGTTTTAAGGGCTATCAGCAGACTGTTTGCCAGCCTCGAATTGATTCAACAGCAATTTTGTTTGTTCAATATCAAAGCCTTCGGCAGCATTTTTCAGCTTTAGGCCGAATTGTTCTAAACTAATCCATTTGAATTTTTTACTTTGAAAAAGCATTTGGGTTGCCAATTCCTCCGCATCAACCATAAAGTTGCTATTTTGGGCTTGCTGCCATAACTTGTCAAGCTCCTTTAGGGCTATTTCCTCCTCCTGGTTTTTTGTTTTAGGAAGTTTTATTGCACCATTAAAGCCCGATAATCCTGCTATAGCTTTATTGATTTCGGTTTGCAAAAATCGCCTAAGCAGTGTCTTTTGGTCTGGCAAATCAAACTGAAAGTCAGGATTCAGCCGCTGCGCTGAAATCTGCATTCGGCTACCAAGAAGAACCATCCGTATGTTGCTCGATTGCAACATTTGATTTAGACTTGCTGGATTAATTTTTTCATAATCGTCCATGTCAAAAAATACAATTGCCCCATTTTGCAAATTAATTTCCTGAATTTGCAAATCCACGGGCATCCGTTTTACCAATTTCAGGTTTAATTCATCAGCCAGCTCATCAATGAGTTGATTTTGAATACTATTAGTTGAAGAAAGATACAGCTTTGGCACTAGAGCCGAAGCTGGTCTGGGTATATTTTTCCTATCAATTTCCGACAAGTACTCATCTCTGATAATTTTAACATCGCGCAAAACAATTTTAAATGTTGTGCCCTTGCCAAGCTCTGAAACAACTGATATTGAACCCTTCATAGCTGTTACCAGCCGTTGTGTTATAGCTAGCCCCAAACCTGTTCCACTATACTGCGAAACGTTTTCGTGGTGCTGATAAAATGCTTCAAATATTTTATCCAGACCATCAGCAGCAATGCCAATTCCGGTATCCTTTATCACCAGATGGATATCATTGGATAATGGCGATTTTGCACCGCTTGTAAAAAGCTGTAGATGAATCCCTCCTTTATTTGTGAATTTTATAGCATTACCAACAAGGTTAAAAAGCACCTGCCGCATTCTGGTTTCGCTTAAAAATACCATTTTTGGCAGCTTTTCATCCACATAAATATCGAAACTCAATTGCTTTTCTGTGAGTTGAAGCGAAAAAAGCTGTTTTATTTCCTGAAATAACTGCCGTAAATCGAGCGGTTCATTCTTAATCTGCAATTTATCAGCTTCTATTTTCGACAGGTCGAGAATATCATTGATAAGCAGCAACAAACTTCTACTGGAACTACGAATTGAATCGAGGTAAGCCCTCATTTGAGGATCATCAATCAACTTTTCCAGTATATCAGCAAAGCCGATAATTGAATTCATCGGTGTTCTGATCTCGTGGCTCATATTGGCCAGAAACTGGCTTTTGAGGGCATTATGTCTTTCGGCTTCTTCTTTGGCTATCAATAATTTATCAGCATATAAACTTAACTCATGCTGTGCCTTTTCAACTTCTTCTTTTTGACTTTGCAGCAATTTATTGGAATGGCTTTTCAGCCTGAACAAATAAATACCTACTAAAAGTGCAATAAATAAAACTACTATACCAACTATTCCAATCCAATTTATCAGCTTTTGATCTCTCATTTGCAGTTCGGCAAGTTCTTTCTGGTGCCTAAGTAAGGCGATCTGACTTTCGCTTCGTTCTCGATCAAACAAAGTCTGCATTTGAATGACTGTTCGGCTAACGGTATTATTTAAGATGCTATCACTTATTGCATTGGCTTTTTCAAAATACCGCAATGCCTCTGCGGCGCGACCTTTGTCTTTATTTATTTGGTATATTAGCTGATAAGCCCGCTGCAAAAGAGCTAAGGAATTGTTTTGTTCGGCAGCCGCTATACCTTTTTCAATATAAAACATGGCCTGTTCATAATTATCTATCATCACATATACCTCGGCCACATTGATATAGCTAGTTGTCAAATAATGTAAATCACCAATTTTTTCATTTAGCTCAAGGCTCAATAAAAAATAATTGAGTGCTTTAGGATATTCCTGCTTGAATCGATAAACTTGTGCCAGATCGCTGTAGCAAATGGCCACACCACGCTCTGAGCCTGCTTCGCGGTTTACTTCTAGCGAAAGCAAAAAATATTCCATGGCTTTGTCAATTTCAGCTCGCCGAAAAAAAACATTGCCAATATTATTCAAATTGATGGCAACGCCTTGCAGGTTGTTGCGTTTTTGCTCATAACTCAAGCATTCGCGAAAGCGATGAAGTGCTTCCTCATAATTCCCAAGAATATATTGGATATTTCCTAAACCATTGGCAGCTATAACATAGCTCGCTTTATCATCAATTTTATTGGCTAAGCCCAATGCCGAAAGGTAATAGTCGCTTGCTTGACGGTAATCGTCGAGTCTGCGATGCTCCAATCCGAGATTATTTAGGGCCTTGATTTTTGTATCAATCAAGCCTAATGAATCTGAAAGTTTCAAGCCTTTTTGATGCCAGTAAATAGCGCTTTGATAATTTCCTTGATTGCTCTCGAAGGTACCAATCGAATCAATACGCCATAAAAATTCTTGTTCCCAGTTGTGATTAAATGCTATTCCTCGGGCAACATAATATATCGAATCTACTTTTGGAGTCAGCGTGCGAAAAAGCTTTGATTGCGACAAGTTTTTTGCAGCCTCCAACAGTTGCACAAACCTGACCGTATCAGTTGGTTTTCCCTGTTTAATATGCCGAATCAGACTGTCAGCAGCTTGATTATTTGCCGAAACAACCGACACAAGCAAAAAACTCAAAACT
>CAZOEV010000297.1:0-4360 GCA_964578915.1 uncultured Lentimicrobiaceae bacterium | reverse complement strand
TTCCTTTTATCTTGATATCAATAAAATACCTTAATTGTTTCCCAAAAGCCTCAATAATTTTCTCAAATGAAGTGAAAGCAGTAACATCACCGGTTTCAATACCAATTTTCTTTCCGGTTTCAGGATCCGCACCATTGAAGAGTGTAATCTCCAGCACCTTTGTCAAATTAAAATAGCCTGTCAGGAAATATGCTTCGGTGCCGAACGCACCACTCTCCACACAACCACTGGCGCCACCGTTTCGGGCGTCTTCAATGTTTTTTCCCTGACGCAACAACTGCTGAACAATAGCATCCGTATTAAAAAAGGAAGGCTGACCAAAGCCTGTTTTTGTAATTTTCAGCGCTCTTTTGATAAATCTATCCGGATTTTTTTTACTGATCTGCACCATGGAGCTGGGCTGTAGCAGCCGCATTTCCTCAATCACATCGAGGATGAGGAAGCTGAGCTCGTTCACGGCATCCCCACCGCTTTCGGTAATTCCACCGAGATTTATCAGCGCAAAATCAGTGTAAGTATTACTTTCCAATGCCGTTACGCCCACCTTCGGCGGTGCCAGATGGTTGTTGAATTTTATCCAAAAAGCCTGTAATAGCTCCGTGGCTTTTTCAGCTGTTAGGCTTCCATCCTTCAATCCGGCTTCATAAAATGGCCACAAATGTTGGTCGAGCCGCCCAGGATTGAAGGAATCCCAAGGATTAAGTTCGGTGATAACGCCGACATGAATAAACCAATAATGCTGCAAGGCTTCGTAAAAAGTTTGGGGTGCATTGGCAGGCACGCGCTCACAAACCAGAATCATAGTTTCTAATTCCTGTTTTCGGTTGTGATCTGTGCAATTATCAAACTGATTTTTTAGCAATGAAGCATAGCGTTGCGCATGATCAATAGCCGCTTGCGCGACAATTTCCATGGCTTCTAATTCAGCTAAACCAGCCTCATTTATCTCAGATTTCCGAATTGTTCGGATTTCTTGCAAAACATCCTTTAAGCCCGTGCTGAAAAGTTTTTTTCCAGCCACGCTATGCCCAGGCGCGCGCTGCTCCTGAAACTCCGTGAAAAACCCTGCTGAATAGGCTTGCTTCCATTCGTCGCTCATGGCAGCAAAAAGACGGTCGCGCTGACTTTTGCCTGTCCAGAAAGGGATAATCTTATCACGAAAAGCTGCTTTTACTTCATCGTCAACTTTAAAACTGACTTTTTCGCGTTGATCCAGAATTTCCAAGTCTTCCAGGCTATGAAGCGATATTTCAGGATAGGTTGGCGTAGCTTTTGGAGCTGGTCCACGCTCGCCCACAATAAGCTCGTTGTCCAGAATGCAAATATTTTTGTTTTTTAAAATATAGCGAAAAGCCTGCGCACGCTGCACTGGAACAGGGAGCTGGTCAGGCATCGTGGCATAATAATCAGTGACCAAAATGGCGCGTTCAGCCGAAATTGTTGGCACAGCATTGAGGCTATTTTCACGAAGTAAACGAATGCGGTTGTTCATGGCTTTGAAATTTTTTAGTTACGCTCCTATACTTACTATGGGTGCTAATTCCTGAAAAAAATCCAGGGCTTTCTCGCTTTTTTCAGCAGGATAGGAAGGCGAATTTGCATGTTGATAAACTTTATTGAGCTTAAGGTATTTCTGATTAGCACTTGCATGAAAAGGCAGTAAATCAATGCGAAGGATATTTTTTGAATTGCTTAGAAGATCACGAATTGCTTCAAGATTTTCTTTTGTATCGGTAATATTTTCAATAAGAGGAATGCGAATAATTATAGCCTTGTTTTGCTGCTGGATCCAACTGAAATTATTTAATATCAATTGATTATCTTGTCCTGTGAATTTTTTATGCAAAACCGAATCAATAATTTTCAAATCAAATAAAACCAGCTTGGCATAAGCAACTGTCTCCTGAAAAACTGATTCTTTAGCAAATCCGCAGGTGTCAATGGCAGTATGTATATCCAAGTCATTAGCGGCCATTAACAATGCTTTTGAAAACTGGTGTTGTAGAAGTGGCTCGCCACCGGTGAGCGTTATTCCGCCGCCGGAATCTTCAAAAAATAGCCTATCAGCTTTTATACGTGCAATAGCAGTTTCGAGGCTGACGCTTTCGCCGAGGGCTGTTCTTTCGGAGACCGTTTGCTCGCCGAGTTTTTTTGCTGTCAACACAAATTCTATTTCCTGTACATGACTTTCGGGATTGTGACACCAAGTACAGCGCAGCGGACATCCTTTAAAGAAAAAGCTTGTGCGGATGCCGGGTCCATCATGTACAGAAAAGCTGCGAATGTCAAAAATAATGGCTTTCATAAAAATATTGTTAATCGAAAGAAGAAGGAAGAAATAGCAGCGGAAAAATCAGCAAATCCAACAAGCAAAGAGGCCTTTGCCGTTATTGTGGTATAAATTTGCTGTGAAGTAGCGTCGCATTATTTTTCGTAAAATGATTATCCAAAACTTGCGCTAAAGTACAATAAATTAGTATTGAGTTAGTTTTTCAATGATAAAATATTGAGCACATGATAAGAGACTTAGTTTTGTTTACCAATCAGCCATATTCATATCATGTGAAAAAACTGATGCGGTGAACACTATGAATCAAAGCTTTAAAAATAACGGATATTTATGGCTTCTTCAGCCACAAAGTATCGCGTTTTACTACCAAACCCTGTTGTAGTTTCCGTTTCCGATAAAGCAAAAATAGAATAGCTGTAGCAATCGTTAATGCCCTGAAAATATTAGAAAGTAGCGGGCCAAGTGCATTCTCACCAGCTTCGAAAAGCATCCAGCTCAGGTTCATTAAAAAGTGTAGATTTACGATTAGCCACAAGTTGTAGTTTGATTCCACATAAAGCCAGGCAAAAAATCCTGCTCCCAAAACTGTTGTCATAAAAATACCCACTATCACGCTGCTATCATTGCTTTGATAGATGTGTAGGCCGCCAAAAATAATCGCTCCCAAAAGCAGGGAAGGAATAAATCCGAGCCTAGTAAACCTAAACAAAAGCCCGAAAAAGAAGGCCCGAAAATAAAGTTCTTCAAAAAAACCGGCAAACAGCGCACCTATCAAAATTTGCTTTAAGCTGATGGCTGAATTAAAATCGTAAATAAAGGCATAACCAATCAGCATGGGAGCAACGCTAACCAAAGCGAAAAGAAAACCAAAAGTAAAATTGCTTTTAAAACCTAGATTACTAAAAAACTGGCCCCGAAAAATTAAGAACCCAATAAAAAACAAAGGTATTCCAACCAGCAAATAAGCTATAAAATAGGCTGTTATGGCTTCGCTAAATAGTGAAATCAAAAACTTATAAATTGCTGAAAAATAAAATTTAAACAGGAAAATATAAACCAAAAAAGCGATCGGAACAAGAAATAGAATCCGAGTAGAAAGGGTTTTCATAGTAGGTTGATTTCTGCAAAGGAAAGTATTTTCCTTTTACATAAGCCATCCAAAAAGTCGCAGCACTCTATTTCGCGTAAAAAACTTAATTTTACAAATTCAAAAGCTTCCTACAATGCAAACCATAACCATCAATGCCGACCTATTTTTAAAAGAAGTCGAATTCTCGGATGCTAAAGCAATTTTTGAAACCATAAACAACCAACGTACTTATTTACGTAAATGGCTGCCATTTGTAGATTATACAAGAGAAATCGAGGATTCTATACAGTTTATAAAAGCAGTTAAAGACAATGAGGAGGCCGTATTTGTATTGAATTATCAAAATAGTTTTGTCGGATTAATTGGTTTTAGAGCCACGGATATGTCAAATAAAAAAACTGAAATTGGCTATTGGCTTTCTGAACCTTTTCAGAAAAAAGGAATTGTTACCAATGCCGTTAAAGCTTTGATAGAATACGCTTTCAATGAGTTGGATATGAACAGAATAGAGATCAATTGTGCTGTCGGAAACGAAACCAGTAAACATATTCCGCAGAAGCTGGGCTTTATTTTAGAAGGTTTAGAACGAGAGGGCGAACTACTTTCTGATGGTCTGTTTGTGAATCTGGAACGCTACAGCTTATTGAAGAATGATCACCTAAATTGGCTTTAACATACAATAGACCTTGATTCCAAGTATTACTTTTTTTTACCAAGCTTCAGTGCTCAAAAACGAGATAAACAGCTGTTAAAAAGACACTAAAGACTTCATTAACAACAGTTTTTTTTAAATTAGTTATACTCTTTTTAAACAAGAATCGCATTAAGTTGTTTACTTCCTAAAGGATAAACTAAATTAAATCAGTTGCATTAAACTCGTCGCTATATAACTGATTTACATATCTATAAATACTTAAAATAATAGACACGCAAGTGTTTAAGTAAAGGAGCTCAATAAGCATGAATTCTATTGTACACAA
>CAZOEV010000296.1:0-4372 GCA_964578915.1 uncultured Lentimicrobiaceae bacterium | reverse complement strand
TATATTTGCCAAATTCATTGAGTTGTGTACCCGTATAGCGTGGAAGCCAGTTTTTCATAAATGCAAAAGTGCCACCATAAGTTGTCACGCTCGAGATGATATGATCGCCTGATTGGCAAATTCCTAAAATCGCTACGGTGATGGCGCCCATGCCACTTCCCGTTACCCAACCCATTTCGGTGCCTTCCATTGCTGCAAGTGCATCGGCCAAGTATTTGTTGCTCGGATTCCAGTGTCTGGAGTACAGAAAACAGCCTTCTGCTTCGCCATGAAAAGTATCGACCATGGTTTTTGCTTGCATAAAGGTGAAGGTAGCCGAATCAGTAACAGAAGGGTTTACGTCACCGAATTCGCCAAATTGCTTGAGGTTTTGAATGTTTGTTGCCGGATCAAATTTCATAGCTAATATTTTTTATAATGTTATTGCTACAAATTTACGGAATTGTACAATATCTTACTTCATTTTGATAATATGACATGAAAAAGGCTATATTATTTTAAAAATATAAGTAAAATTGCATTTTTATATAAAATTCATAAATAATATCAAAAAAATGACGGTATGAGCTTTCAACTTGATATATTAGATAAACGAATTTTAAGTCTTTTGACTAAGAATGCGCGACTTCCTTTTGTGGAAGTAGCCAGGAAGTGCCGTGTTTCCGGAGCTGCCGTGCATCAGCGGGTGGCACGGATGTTAGAAGCTGGCGTAATTTCCGGATCACAATTCAAACTCAGTCCCAATGGATTGGGCTTGCTGACTTGCGCATTTATTGGAATTCAAGTTAATCTGGTAGCCAATAGTACGCATAATGAAGTTTTTGAAAAGATTCAGCAAATTCCTGAAATAGTTGAATGTCATCACATTAGTGGAAAATATTCTTTGTTGGTAAAGATTTACACACAAAATAATGAGCACCTGAAGCGCATCATCGTTGAAAAAATTCAGTCGATTCCTGAGATTTCCTTCACGGAAACCTTTATCAGCCTCGAAGCTGGCTTTGAACGCCCCTTGCCGCTGTTGTAAGCAATTGGATTTCGTTTGATGCCGGTAAATGACTAATTTTGTCCGTTATTTTCAGTTATATGAGAACATTATTTATAAGTGGAATTTTGTTGCTGTTTATTGTTGTTCAGTTGTGGCAGGGTGCCGATGCCCGACACACAATTGATGGCGATGGTAGTGGCTATTATTCCTATTTAACGACGGTTTTTCGCTATAAAACAACAGATTTTAAATCGGTTTATGAATATGAAAAAACCCGCCGTGGCCTTGATTATATGGGGCATTATTTCCATGAATACAACGGTAAGATCGTTAATAAATACTATGCAGGAACAGCAGTAATGATGTTACCTTTTTACGTTATGGCGAGTGTTTTATCTAAGCTTGCCAATATGCCTGTTGATGGCTATAATATTCTTTTTCAATATGCTGCGGCTTTTGCTGCAGCTTTTTATCTGGCAATCGGTCTGCTTTTGGTCAATGCCCTTCTCAAAACCTTCACAATTAGCAAACCCATTCGTGTGCTTACGTTGCTAAGTTTTTTACTTGGCACCAATTTGTTCTATTATGCTTTTATGCATCCTGCGCATTCTCATGTTTATTCCTTTGCTGCCATTGCAGGATTTGCTTATTTTGCACGGCTTTTTATGCTTCACGGAAATGCTAAAGCACTGTATAGCATGAGTTTATTATTAGGACTTGTGGCTTTGATAAGGCCAACAAATTTGCTGCTAGTTTTGCTAATTCCATTCTTTGCTCCTGATTTTAAAATTGTTAAGCAACGGTTTACAGCTTTGTTTAAAAAGCCGTTGCTGATATTTTCAGCTTTGATTTTCTTTTTAATGTTTTTCTCTGTGCAGATCATTTTCAACTACTTACAAACAGGAGAATTCATTTTATATACCTATAAGAATGAGGGTTTTCACTTTTTGCAGCCTGCAACTTGGTCTTTTTTATTTAGCTATCGAAAAGGCTTTTTTATTTATACACCGCTGATGCTCTTGCTTTTTTCGGGATTTATTGTGCTTTTCCGCCAATCTAAATTTCAGACCTATTGGCTTTTAGGCTTTTTAATTGTATTGGTTTATTTTCTTTCATCTTGGTGGAATTGGTTTTTTGGTGATAGTTTTGGCATGCGCGCCATGATAGATTATTATCCGATTTTTGCGATTTTATTGGCTTTAGGCTTTAGTGCTTTGTCAAAAATCAGGGCAGGTAAAATCTTTTTGTCATTATTTTTGCTGCTTATTGTACCCTTGAATTTAGTTCAAGCTTATCAGTATGAAGTGGGTATTCTGCATCCTGATTCGATGAATAAAGACAAATATTGGCATGTTTTTTTTAAGACTGACAAAGCATACAGAAATGTTTTGGGCAGCCAGCCCGAACCGGTTTTCAAATCGCTGAGTAGCTATCGGCAGTTAGATTTTTTTATGGATATGGAGTCCGTTTCGCCGCTTTGGACAGGCAATGCCATTCAACTTTCTGGCGAGGCGTATTCGGGTATGTATTTAGCTCAAATTGATGAAAAAAGTGCCTTTAGTCCAACACTCGTGCTGGCAAATTCGCAGCTTTTTGTCACGGAAAGTGCGATGTATGTATCAGCGCATTTGATGTACCGCGAACTAAAAATTAATGCTGCTGCTAAAGCTATGATGGTATATGCTGCTACAAATACGAACAACCAGCTTGTGTTTTATAAAGTGCAGAAGCTCAAGCAGCTTCCAGATGAAGTTACAAACAGTTGGCGCTATGCTGAGTTTGGAATGAAAGTGCCAGCCTGGAGCAGTGATGTAGCGCAGGTAAAGGTGTATATTTGGAATCCAGATGGCACGGCATTTCAGCTTGATGACCTTGCTGTAAATATTTATTATAAAGATAAGAATCACGATGAATAAGGAAGACCGATTTTATAAATTCAATAACCAACTCAAAGAAGGGGAGGATTTTTACCTCGAAAAAGGCTTTCGGGTAATGACCACGCATTTTTTGACCGAGCGCGGTTACTGCTGTGGAAACGGTTGCCGCCATTGTCCCTATCTTCCGAAACACATCAAAGGAAACAGCGTTTTGGCCGATTGATAGAATTTGAAAATTTTACTACTGTATTATATAAAATAGATGAAAAAAGAAGATTGTTTTTATTTTGGAAAAGTTGTTAAAACCCATGGCATCAAAGGAGAAATTAGTATTCGCATTGATGCGGACGAACCTACAGCTTATCTTGATTTAGAATATATGCTTATTGAAATTACTAATAAGCTGGTGCCGTTTTTTATTAAGAGCCTCAAAGTGCTAGGAAATAAAGCTTATGTAGCGCTCGATACCGTTACAACAATTGAGCTGGCTTCATCATTTGCAGGCAAGGATATTTATTTACCTTTGACATTATTGCCAAAACTAAATGATGACCAATTCTACTTTCATGAAATTGTTGGCTTCAAAATTATTGACGAGGCTGAAGGCCTAATTGGTGAGCTCGCTAAGGTGCTCGAATATCCCAATCAGTCGCTGTTTCAGCTATTTAAAGAGGAGAAAGAAATTCTGATACCGATTCAAGATGAGGTTATCAAGCGGGTTGATAAAAAGAATAAAACAATTTATATCCAGGCGCCGGATGGGCTGATTGATCTGTATTTAAATAGTTAATCTTTGTAAGAAAAATCCAAATACTGCGTTACTCTCGTTTTTGAAACAGTCGATTACTATAGTAAACTCCTTGATTTCCAAAACTTCGAAAGCCTTGTCTTTGGCTTTTTCTTATCAAAGCTTCAAAATGAGTAATTTTTTTTCAGACACAAGTTAATGACTGACAGACCGTTTCATTTCAAGCATTTTAGCCTTTTTCACCACCAATCGACGATGAAAGTGGGAACTGATGCCATTTTACTTGGCGCATGGGTTCCTGTTGATAAAGTAAAAACTGCGCTGGATATCGGGACAGGCTGCGGTATTCTTGGCTTGATGCTTTCGCAGCGTGGCGTGCCAAGGCTTGAGGCAGTAGAATTGGACGAACTATCGGCCGCAGAAGCAAAAAACAACTTTTACTGTTCGCAGTGGCGTAATCAACTCCAAGTTTATTGTTTGGATATCAGGCGTTTCGCTGATGAATTTCCTGTGAAGCAATACGATTTAATTGTTTCGAACCCGCCATTTTTTGTGAATAGCTTTAAAGCCGGTCAGCAGCGCCGAAATCAGGCGCGACATACAGACAGTTTGAGTTTTATTGATTTGGTAAGCGTGGCTAAAAAGCTATTGAATCCCAACGGCACTTTTGCGGTGGTTTTGCCTTTCAAAGAAGGTTTAGCATTTAATGAAACCGCCAAAAATGCTGGCCTGCATCTCCTGGCCAGACAATTAATTATT
>CAZOEV010000295.1:0-4386 GCA_964578915.1 uncultured Lentimicrobiaceae bacterium | reverse complement strand
CAGAAGCTGGGAAAAAGGCTTTTGATAAAGTTCGTTAGGAATGTTTTTTTATCGTCATGAATCTTTAGGATTGCCTGATTGCGGTTTTCACGGCCTTGTGCATCATCCGCGGAGGCGTGAGAATGCAGCAATGAAAGCCCGGCCAGCATTTCGCTATATTTATCCGCAAAAGCCAGTCCAACATAACCACCCATTGAATGGCCAGCCAGCACACATTTGCTGATTTTTTCCGTTTCGAGAATGGCGGCCACGGCATCTGCCATCAGGCTCATATCGTGACGCTCTGCCAGCATTTCTGATTTTCCCAAGCCGGGCAAGTCTGGCGCTATCAAACAAAAGCTTGCCGAGAGCTTGTCGATAAAATCTGTCCACACCCCACTGTCCATGGGGAAGCCGTGCAAAAGCACAAGGCAGTTTCCTTCACCTTTTTTATGGTAAGCGATTTGTTTTTGCTGAAAAGTAATTGTCTTCATTTGGTAAATACATTTTCAATATTGAATACGATGATTAACCAAAAAGCACCGCCAACATTTTTTTTGCGGCGGTGCTTTTTTAAGTGATAAACTGAGCGGTCGATTTGTAAATCAACTGCCATATCAAAACCGGATTAACCTAAAACACGCCAGGAATTTTCAGCCACTCGCGCTGTTGGGCGGCGGTTTCTTCTACTTCGGCAACCGTTTTTGGTATGGGTTTGCCCAAAATGCGATAACCATCTTCCGTCACCAATATATCATCTTCAATTCGGATGCCGCCAAAGTCTTTGTATTGTTCCACTTTATCATAGTTTACAAAGTCTTTAAACAGTCCTTCGCTTCTGAACTTGTCGATAAGTGCAGGAATAAAATAGATGCCTGGTTCGTCGGTGATTACAAATCCTGTTTTTAGTTTCTTACCGAGGCGCAAATAGGCTGTTCCAAACTGGCTTGAACGTTTGGTTTCTTCGTCGTAGCCAACATGATTTTCGCCCAGACCTTCCAAGTCGTGCACATCCATGCCCATCATGTGGCCGAGTCCGTGCGGCAAAAATAGCGCGTGCGCTCCAGCTGCAACAGCCTCATCAACATTGCCTTTCATTAGTCCTAAATCTTTCAAGCCTTGTGCAATAACGCGGGCGGCCAGTAGATGCATTTCGCGATATTCCACGCCGGGGCGGATGGCCGCAATGCTGTCCATATTGGCTTTTAGCACAATTTCGTAAATCTCTTTTTGCCGGCTGCTGAATTTCCCGCCCACTGGCGTTGTGCGAGTTATATCACTTGAGTACAAGCTGCGTGTTTCTGTTCCGGCATCAACCACTACCATGCGACCAGCCTTTAAGGTGTTGTGGTGGTTGTGGTTGTGCAAGGTTTGCCCGTCCATGCTCAAAATCACTGGAAACGAAACCGGTCCGCCATGTGCCAGCGCAATACCTTCAATTGTTCCCGCAATTTCCTGTTCAACAATGCCAGGTTTGGCCATTTTCATGGCGGTGGTGTGCATTAGCCAAGCGATATCAACGGCTTTTTCAATTTCAACGATCTCTATTGCTGATTTAATTTCTTTCAGTTTCACCACAGCTTTTATCAGCGGCAGGCTGGCTTTGGCCTTAACTTCGTGTGCTGGCATATTGAGCAAGCGACCCATTGCAATCATCATGGCACCGCGGTAAGGTGGCAAAAAATGCACGCTTCTTCCACTTTCCAGCACCTTTTTAATATAGGATTCAAGTTTGCCGAAAGGAGAGGTCTCACTAATTCCTACTTCAGCGGCTTGGTCTTTTACGGAAGGTTGAGGCCCCATCCAGATGATGTCGTCAATTTCAACGTCGTCACCAAAGAGGATTTCTTTTCCGCTTTCAAAATCTATAACGCCAGCAAATCCTGGATGATTTAAGCCAAAGAAATACGAAAAATGACTGTCCTGACGGTAGTGATAAGTGTTTGCCGGATAGTTAAAAGCGGCTTCGTGATTGGCCATAAACAGGGCAATTCCGCTCGATAATTCTTTTTTTAAATTTTGTCGCCTCTCGGCATAAACTTCTTTTTGAAACATATTTCTAAACTTTCAGTGTGTGTATATAAAAATGTAAAAGTAGAAAAAAATGATGTGTAATTAATCATGTTTCACATAAGGAATGCAAAAATAGTCGAATAAGAATGGATTATAAAAATGCTTTTTTGTCAGCAAATAATAGCCGCAACTTAACCTATGATATGAGAAAATAGCTTGTTGGGCTGTATTTTTGGATGTTTTAAACCAGATTTGAGGAACTAAATGCATGCACAATGAAAAGAAGTGAATTCATTTTCGGTACTGCTATCGCAACTACAGGAGCAGTAATTCTTCCCAATTTATTAGGCTGTAGCAAGGATGAATCGGAACAAATTATTAACCAGAGTCCCCATTTCAAATATTTGGAGGCTAGCGGAACACATTACGAAGTTGGAAAAACTATAGGATCCTATTTTGCCAAAGAAATTGCTGCGGCTCAGAGAGGCTTGGGCGATTTGATGGCCTCTATAAAAGGAATTGTGCAGCTGGCACCCGACGTATTCTACGATCCTTTTTATGAAGCAGCACAAAACCTTTTTCCTGATTATATGGAAGAAATTAAAGGCACGGCGGATGGCGCCGGACAGGAAATGGAGACGCTATTTATGACCAATATTATGATGGAGATTGTTTACCGTTATTATGAATTGTCGGGAAAGCGGGCAGTGCCTTTCAATAGCAACCTTGGCTGTAGCTCAGTAGCTTATGCTAAAAATGGCCAGTTGTTTTTGGCGCACAACGAGGATTTGTTTACCAGTTTTATCAACAGCATGTATGTCGTAAAGATGGCGGTGCCGGGTAAGCCTGAAATATTGTGTCTTTCCTATCCGGGATTGCTCCCGGGACTGCCTCCCGCCATGACAGAGGCTGGTATTGTGCAGTCAGGAAATGATATCTGTGGCCTGCATATCGAGCCTACGGTGCCGATGGTCTTTCATTTTCGTTCGGTTTTAGATGCCGGGTCGATACAGGATGCTGTTGACCGTGCCATCATTCCGCAACGGGCGCGCACCATGACACACAATATCGGATCATTCACCGAAAAGAGAATCATATCCGTTGAGGCGGCTCCCACGAAGCATCAGGCGCATGAGGTTGATGGTTTTTATGTGCACACCAATCACTTTATACTGCCTGAAATGATGGATATTGTGATTGATTCCGAATCCATGCCATCATCACTGTCACGCTTTGATGTGCTAACGGCTTTGGCAGAACAAAATACTGTTCCTGATGAAAATGTAAGCAATGAATTATTCACCCAGTTTATGTCCTCACACAATGGCGAGTTTCCTCCTTGCGTGCATAATACGCATGATTCAAGTACATTGGCACATGCCGTATTCGATTTTGACGCGCAGAACTGGAAACTGTTGTATTCAAATCCCTGTCTGGGGAATGCCCGCACTTTTCCAATGATTTAAAACAAAGCGGAATCATGAAATTTTCGATAAAGTCATAATGGAAGCACATAATGCGATTAGCTGCGATGAATTAAAAAACCTGCCTTTTTGAGCGAAGAAAACTTAAAAGTTTTTGTCATGAGAAAGTATAGCCTTCTTTTCTTTTTTTCGTTGTTGTCTTTGTTGTTGTTCAGTCAGTTACCGGAGCGTCAATACTTGGCTAATAATAAAGAATCAGCCTTTGACTTTAGTGCGCTTAACTGGGTTGATGCGTTTGATTCGCTGCATGCGACACTGGCGCTCAGATATCCTTTTACCGAGTGGAAAGCAATTGACTGGGATGCCAAATTTTCGCTGGCACGACCTTCCATCGAGTCAGCTTACGACAACAACGATTCGGTAAGCTACATCAGCGCACTGTTTCAATATCTGTATGATATACCTGATGGCCATATCGCTGTCATTGGCACACCCGAATATTATAAACATGCTACTATTGGCGGTTCTTTTGGATTCAATATGATTCCTGCTGACGACGGCGCTGTTGTGGTTTCGTATGTGCCTGAAGAAAGTCCTGCTTTTACAGCTGGTTTGCGCTGTGGGGATAGAATTCTGAGGTGGAATGGCGTGCTTATTGATTCCGTTGAGCCGACAGCCTTTTTGAATTATGCCAGAAATTACGCCACCACAGAGGGAAGACAATTTAGCCGCTATTTAATGCTCAGCCGCGGTCCCTTAGGAAGTATGGCTGACATTGCATTTCAAAGCACGCTGACAAAGGTGGAAAGCACAATCTCTTTAACAGCTTTTGATGATGAGAGACAACTTTTTGTAGCAGGGTTTTTCAATACTGCACCAGTTTTTGATCCTGACTCTATTATAAGCTATCATCAACTTGACAATAATATTGGTTACTTGAAAATCAGCGCTGAACAAATAGATGCTTATA
>CAZOEV010000294.1:0-4402 GCA_964578915.1 uncultured Lentimicrobiaceae bacterium | reverse complement strand
CGCGAACACCAGATGGTTCAGGCACTCAAAGCCGGCTGTGACCTTTTCTTTGACTTTGATGCGAACTTGGATAAATATCACTTATAATTGATGTCGAGTATTGTATTATTAAAATATCAATCTTAAACCCTAAATTATGTTAGGAGACGTATTACTTATCACCGAAAAACATCAAATTGCTGGTCAAGCTATTTTGGAATATGTTCTTGCCAATCGCAAAGAAAAGATGATGATTGCCATTTCCGGCGAATCAGGTTCTGGAAAAACAGAACTGGCACATGTGGTGGCTAAAGGGCTTCGCAAGCACGGCATTATGGCCAAGCCCTTGCATATTGATAATTATTATCGCATCCATCCATTGCAGCGCACCGAATGGCGCAAAAGTCATGGCATCGAAAATGTGGTTGGCCCTGGCGAATATGACTGGGAAACCTTGCGCCGAAACATCAAAGAATTTAAAGAAGGAAAGCCATCAACAGGACCGTGTGTTGATTTAGTAACCGAGCAAATCGACCAGTTAACCACTGATTATAGCGGAATTGATATGTTGATTATCGACGGCCTTTATGCAATAAAGACTGAGAATGTTGACGTGCGCGTTTTTATTGAGCTCACCTACCACGAAACCAAGAAAGCACAGGCAGTCAGAGGCAAAGAACCACAAAATGAATACCGCATGAAAGTGCTGGAAACAGAGCATCAGCAGGTACAAGCCCTCAAGTCATCCGCCGATATTTTTATTGGAATGGACTATGCTTTTCGCTTAGCTTAGCGAGGCGCCAAACACAATTTTGCACTTAATATATATATCTATAAATGGAATCCATTCAGCATCTTTACCGCATCGGTTATGGCCCTTCGAGCAGTCATACCATGGGACCCAGCCTAGCCGCCATCCGCTTTAAAGCCGAAAATCCAGATGCGGAGTCTTTTAGAGTAATTTTATATGGCAGCTTGGCCGCTACCGGAAAGGGTCATTTGACCGATAAGGCCATAATGCAAGTAATGGATCCTAAAAAAGTGGAGTTCGACTGGCGGCCAAAAACTTTCCTCGAACGGCATCCTAACGCCCTCACATTTATTGCTTTAGATGCCGATGGGAAAAGCTTAAAAGAATGGACAGCCTACAGTGTTGGCGGAGGCACAATTTTGGGCGAAGGTGAAGAACGGACTACTAAAGAAATTTATCCGCATAGCACCATGGCCGACATTTTGAAATGGTGCGATCAGCAAGGGCGAACTCTTTGGGAATATGTGCAAATGCACGAAGAGCCTGAAACCCTTGATCATTTGCGTGAAGTGTGGCGCGTGATGCAGGAAGCGGTAAAGCGCGGACTGGATAATGAAGGTGTGATTCCGGGCGGATTGCGACTGGCACGCAAAGCCTCATCCTATTATATTAGGGCACAAAGCCTGAAAGATTCTCTAAAAAGCCGTAGTTTGGTATTTGCTTATGCACTAGCCGTTTCGGAGGAAAATGCCTGTGGCGGACTGGTTTCCACTGCGCCTACTTGTGGCTCAAGCGGCGTGTTGCCTGCCGTACTTTATCATGCCAAATATGCCCATGGCTTTTCCGATGAAAAAATCCTAAAAGCATTGGCAACAGCCGGACTTGTAGGAAATATCGTAAAGCGAAATGCCTCTATTTCAGGCGCTGCCGTGGGTTGTCAGGGCGAAGTTGGCACCGCCTGTGCGATGGCTTCGGCTGCCGTGAATCAGCTCTTTGGCGGTAGCACACAACAAATTGAATATGCAGCCGAAATGGGTTTGGAGCACCATTTGGGTCTCACCTGTGATCCAATCAATGGCTTGGTGCAAGTGCCTTGTATTGAGCGTAATGCCCATGCCGCTGCCCGTGCGCTCGACTCCAATATGTTTTCGCTGCTTTCAGATGGAAAACACTTTGTTTCATTTGATAAAGTCGTTAGAACCATGAAGGTAACAGGCAAAGACCTGCCCAGCCTCTACAAAGAAACTGCAGAAGGTGGACTGGCTATTTTTGCAAAAAGAAGAGAACCGAGGAAGAAGAAGTAGTTCACGGCTGGTGCGAATTTGCAATTCGTATCACAACTCACAACTATTCAAAGAAATACAGTACATTAATACGTCTTTTATTCTGACGTTTTGAAGTCCTGTCGGACGTTCAAAAGTCAAGGTTCACGATGTTCAACTTTTCATCGTTCGAGGCACGAGAACATGGAAACGTTGATTGAGAATACAATAATTATTGCTTTTTATTTGACATTTTGAAGTCCTGTGGGGCGTTCAAAAGTTTTAATTCTCCTTGCGTTAACTATTCCCGTATCATATCCCATGATGCTTCAAACGCAATTAGCATTCCCGCAAAATCCTAATTTCTTAGTACTTTTGTCTTCTAAAATGAAAAACTTTGATTTATCCACATAATTTTGAGGAAAAACTGGGCTTCGATCGCCTGCGCGAATGGATTATGTCCTTCTGTATCAGTCCAATGGGTGATGAACAGGCGCAGCAGATGCAATTTGAGACCAGCTTGTCTGTGATTCAGGAAAAACTCAACTTGATTGAAGAGTTTTTGAAAATCATGGACAATGGGCTGCCTTTTCCTGTGCGCGATTACAGCGATTTGCGTGATGAGCTGCATCATTTGCGCATCGAAGGCACTGTAATTAGCCAGGAGGCGCTTTTTGCTTTGAAGCCTAATTTCAATGCTTTGAAAGCCATTCTGCGTTTCTCAAATGCTGAAGCTGCTGAACGCTATCCTGCATTCCAACGGCTGTGTGGCGGTGTTTATCTTGATGATGAATTATGGAAAGAGTGCAACCGGTTGACTGACGATAAAGGCGATATTCCTGATTCAGCTTCGCCAGAATTGGCTTCAATTCGGCGGCAAATCAGGCAAAAGCTGAGTACCATCGACCGGCAGGTCAACAAACTTTTACAAGAAGCTAAAAAAGCTGGTTGGGCCGATTCCGGTGTGGAAGCAACCATCCGCAATGGCCGCATGGTAATTCCGGTAAGGGCTGCCGACAAACGAAAGCTCAAAGGATTTATCCACGACGAATCCGCGACCGGACAAACCGTTTATATTGAGCCGACTGCGGTTTTTGATACCAATAATGAAGTGCGTGAGCTGGAGTATGCCGAAAGGCGTGAGATTAATCGTATTTTATTGGCATTTAGCACATTGACTAGACCGCATTTGAGTAATTTACTGGCAGGCTGGGAATTGCTTGGAAGCATCGATTTGATTCGGGCTAAAGCCATTTTGGCGCAACAAATGCAGGCCAGAATCCCTGAAATAATTGACGAACCGCGTATTGCTTGGAAGAATGCCCGCCATCCGCTTTTGGAAAAAAGCCTGAATGAACAACACCGAAAAATTGTGCCGCTCGATCTCGTATTGGATGAACAAACGCGTATTTTGATTATTTCTGGTCCCAATGCAGGCGGCAAGTCTGTTTGCTTGAAAACCGCCGGACTAATTCAATATATGTTGCAATGCGGACTGGCCGTTCCCATGGATCAGGACGCTGTTTGCGGTATTTTCGACAAGCTTTTTATTGATATTGGCGATGAGCAATCGCTTGAAAATGATTTAAGTACCTATAGCTCTCATCTGCTTAATATGAAGCATTTTATGGCCCATGCCGATGCGCGAAGTCTGTTTTTAATTGACGAATTTGGTGCTGGAACCGAACCCCAGTTGGGCGGTGCTATTGCCGAGGCCGTGCTAAAAACCCTAAACACTAAAAATGCTTTCGGGCTGGTAACAACGCACTACGCCAACCTCAAGCTGATGGCTGATCAGCAGGAAGGTGTATTTAATGGTGCTATGCTGTTTGATACCAATAAGTTGGAGCCTTTGTATATGTTGCAAACTGGCAAGCCTGGAAGTTCATTTGCTTTTGAGATAGCCCGGAAAATTGGTTTCCCTGAAGAGATACTTACGCTGGCTTCGGGAATTACTGGGCAGTCGCATCTGGATTTTGATCAGCAATTGCAACAGCTTGAAGTAGAGAAGAAAGAACTGGCTCAAAAGCAAACTGAGCTACGCTTGGCTGATCAATTGCTAAATGAGGTTATTGAAAAATATAAACGGCTATTGAAACAGGTGGAAGACCGCAAAAAATACCTGCTGGCAGAAGCTGGAAAGGAAGCTAAAAGCCTTATTGACAAAGCAAACCGGCAGATTGAGCACACCATCAAACAAATTAGGGAGGCGCAGGCCGATAAGGAAACGACGAAAGTGTTGCGAACGCAATTGCGTGAATCACGCGATTTGCTTGGCGATGAGGCTGAAGAACTGGTTGCCAAGCTACAACAAGCCGAGGAAAAGGAAGAAGCAGCACATCAATTGGCTGAGCTAAAGGTGGGCGATTTGGTGCGCATTGAAGAAATGGATATAACAGGTGAGTTACTT
>CAZOEV010000293.1:0-4422 GCA_964578915.1 uncultured Lentimicrobiaceae bacterium | reverse complement strand
TGCGCCGTCATCTGACATGTTAAACTTCCTGATTGCATTAGTGTATTCCTGAATAAATCCAGGGCCGAAATTTGGCCCCATAGGGTTGTATCTCCCAATAAATTTTTGTCCTCCCAATAAATAATAAGTGTCGTCTATTTTTTTCAAGTGGCCACCTGTTACTTGAAATTGAGGATCAGTAATTTGACGGAAATGTGGGGATAAATCTGTGTTGTTAATCACGGCATTTATAGCATCAGGAAGGTATATTGCGGTTAAATTGGGGTAGGTGGTGTGGTCGTCAGCTGTTGCGCTAAAGCCATATCCTCCAACAAAATACAAATAGTCGTCTTCCTGAAAGAATTCCATATTGGTAGAGCTCAACTGTTCCTGTATCGAAATAGGCAATGAAGTGAGCGGCGCCGACCATTTTTCTTGTGAAACAGGATCCACAACAATAAGTTGATTGTTATGTCCAGCAATATCAAAAGTTGCCCAGGGTTGTCGTCGGTGCAATCCATCTAGGCGACCTCCTACGAGAAGCCATTTGCCTTCATATTGGCCAAAGGCAAAAGATTGTAAACCTCCTAAACCTGAAATAGTTAGGGGTTCAATGCTAATTTCAAAAGGGGCTGTTTGAGTGTAAGTATAATTTGAAATTGTAAAGCCTAATAGAATAAGCAGGAATTTGATAGTTTTCGTCATCAGTATGATTTTAATTTGGTTAGTTTGCTGCAATGTGCTGTTTTAAGGGCGCAATGTACGCTATTATTTTTTGCAATTTATTTCGCATTTGCCTAGGTGTCATATAGCCTGCGCTTAAATAACCCTATTTATGAGCGACTGGATTGATTATTTTAGTTTTTCGAATTCAAATGCAATTTCCATTTCAGCATTGGAAACGGAAGCATTGAGTTTCTCGCCATTTCTCCAGTATTTTATCTTATTTGGAAAGTCTATTTCGTTGTTTTCGCAAGTGAATTGATCCGCGTCGTGGTTAGTGCCTACAAAAGTAGTTGCTTCAGTTTCGTCTGGCATTCTTACAGATAAATTCCATTTTTTACCCGTCTTAAGCAGGCTCATTTTTTCTTGCTGTATCGTGTCCCCATACCGCATTGTAAAGCCAATTCCAACATATTCATTTTCATGAATTTTTTCCCATTTTTCAAAAGTCTCATTTCCTTCGGCTTCATTTAGCCTTTTCCACTCTCCCAATAACCAATCAAAGTTTTCCATTTTTTCTATTGATGCTATCGGCGTATTATCACTTTCTTGATCTTTAACACCTTGGGTGCAAGAAACAAATGAAATTACAAGTAGGACTATCAGTATTTTCATCTTAGTTTTTTATTGTTGTTTTGTAAATACTTTTGTTCAAAACGATTTTCATCCTTACTGCCGCTTTTCAGGGCTTCACTTCGTTATCCTCAAGTATCCTGTTTTTTTATCGGATAACAATGTCTTTAAACGAAATATTGAAAAGCAATAATAATCAATATTATCGCAATAAGTCCTAAATAAGCATACACATTGCCGAAGTTTAAAGTCCAACCAAGTGAAGGGTTCATTTTTGGGACTATTATTCTGGGGTCTTTTGGGTTGACATAGAAAATCCCTTTCCAATTATTCAGGTTTTTACTCATTAAATCATAATTGGTATTTTTGGTTTTTTGTTTCATGGTTTTTAATTGCGTGTTATTGTTTTTAAAATCGTCTTATAATAGATTTAATGTTTTGAAATAGGAGTCATTGAGCCATAAAAATTCACAAATTTTTCCTGTATATTCATCAAAATTAAGTGTCTCTGTTTAGTCAAAATAATCTTATAAATACTTTCAGCAAATTTGATTATTCGGTTTGTAAGCTTAATATTGATGCTTTTTTACGAAAATACAGAAGCTTTAAACACATACTTATTCTAAAAACTCCTGCTTATTTAGCAAAACTGCTTATTCAGGTTTTATTCTTGCGATTTTTCCATCTTTCATTATGACAAGTTCACTATTTTTCTGTTTTTTAAATTCAATCAATCTCTCATAAACTTTCTCAAGACCTTTCAATATTTTCGCAGTGAATTCGTCCTGTTTATCTTTGTCTATAGTTTTCATAAGTATTTTTTTAGTGCATTAAATTTTTGCTTATCGTAAATTGTAGTTTCGGCATTTATTTTCGCAATTAATTCGTGTTTTCCATACGAGTTATCGAAAATCAATGTTCGGTCGACAATTGGCAAGTATATTTCAAAAAGATTTTTTATTCCTCTTATGTATCTTCTTTCGATTACATTTTCCGGGATATCATGTCCTCCTTCTAAAACTCTTGTTCGTACGCGTTCTTTTGCCAATTCTATATTGTCCAACCAAAAAAATAGTAGAGAAGTGGTGTATCCTTGTTTTTTCGCATTAAGGATTTTAGTTTTATAACTTCTTGTCGCTAAAGTTGTTTCAAATGCAAAACTTTTGTTTTCTTTTAAAAGTTCATTGATTCTGTTTATCATTATTCTTCCTGATTCAAAGGCTACTTTTTCAGGTTGAAAAGGAGACAGCCCTTTTGCAATTTCGTCAGCATTTACAAACTCTTTACATTCGATAATTTCCGGTAAAATGGTATAAGACGCAGTAGTTTTTCCTGCTCCATTACAACCTGCAATTATGTAAAGATTCTTTTCTTTCATACTTACAAATTTAGCTTTATTCATTGAAATATGAAATAAATTTTGAGGTCCTCAACTTTTAAACAATGCTTGTCTGCATGCTTTATATGGGTTAAGGGTAGATAAAGCAACGGAAAGTAATCTCATTTCCTTAACAATTTCCTGCTTTTATATATTCATCTAGAATAAACTATGACAGTTCGCCTATTTTTGATAATTCTTCTGATAATTCGCATCTTAACCGCTTTACCACTAAAAATAAAGTTCCAAACCGAAACTTCCTTTACTTATTATACAGCACTTTTTGGTAATCAGTACTGTTTTCTGTTTGAAGAACCAACAGATAAAGTCCTGATTCTAAATCAACTGGCCACCATTCAAGCTGGTGTTCGCCAGGATTCATCATTCCTTCTGATAAATTGGCCACCATGCGCCCATTGAGGTCGTAAACCATCAAATTTACCGCTGTTTGGCGACTGAGCTGAAAAGAAATCTTCGTTGAGCTAGAAAATGGATTGGGTGCTGATTGCAAAAATGCAGCGGCTTTGTTATCCAATTGATCTGGCAATAAGCTTGGATTCATATCCGGACTGCCAGCATTTACCCAAGCAGTATAAATAAGTGTGGCCAGCGCGTGGGAGGAACGACTGAAAAGCGGAATGGTGAAGCTTTGCGTTTTTTCCCAGAGCGCTTGTCTGTAGGTTGAAGAACTGGTGTTTCCGGCCAGTGCATAGGCATAATCGTCGGCTGCCAGAATGGAATCAACAAAAGGATAGGTCTCGTACAAATAATCGAAAACATAAGTTGTAACATCGTCGACCAATGCAGGTTCGGAGCCTTCGTAAATAAACTGTGAGATATAGGTGTTGACCATGCCCGATTCGTAGCGCGAATGAATGCCTGTGTTGCCGGTGAACTGTCCGTTATAGTTTCGTGTGATGTGCATAGGCATGTGTCCGTCAGCGATATAATGCCCGAGATCGGCAGCAAAAAGCACGGCCATATCCCAGTCTTGTCTTTCGAAACAGGCTTGCAACGAATCGAAGCTAGCAAGTGTAGCCCAAGGAAGAATACCGTTGTCGTATACAAAATTACTGCCATGTAAGGCTATTGCCGAATCGAGGCTTGTAGGAATATTTCCGGTATTTAAAAACTCAGGATAATTGTCGATGTCGATATAATGCTTCGGGCCTTCTGATGGATCCCAGGCTTTGCGGATATCAGCATCGGAGGCGTGTTCGGCAAGCAAACTTATCCAGACATTGAATTGTGCCATCTGGCTGTTGAAGGAAAGCCCAGAAGCTGTATTGATTTTGTAGTGCCCGGTCGATCCCCAGCTGATAAGGGTGAAAGCCAGTGCAACAATGGATAAACTTAAAAAGAATGATTTCGCTTTAAACATTTGTTATGTAGATTGGCTAGCAAAAGTAGGGTGAAATGTTAGAAGTCAGTGGTTTGAAGCGCTCCAGATTCCAAAATTTGTGATAATTTACTTTTTATAAATCGGAGCATAAGAAAAAAAACTGATTTAGCATAGCGCTAATAAATTACTAAACAAGCTATTAGACTTATATTTTTCATTTAATACCGCTCTATTTATACTCCATAAAAATTAGCTCTATTAAGTTGCAGCCCCTGATTTTTGCATCTTGTATGTGATTATTCAAACCATTTCGCGATAAGCTCTTCAAGCTTGTCTTTATTTATTGGCTTACTAATATAATCATTACATCCGGCTTCAATTGATTTTTCATAATCTCCAGTCAAAGCAAAGGCGGTTTGTGCTATTA
>CAZOEV010000292.1:0-4435 GCA_964578915.1 uncultured Lentimicrobiaceae bacterium | reverse complement strand
GCTTAAAACAATAGTGCCAGAATGCTTTAGTGCACTTTTTGGATCGCCCTCAAGGAGCTCAAAATCAAATATTTCAAAAAAGCTGGAATCAGCATAAAAGAATTTATCTTCAATAAAAGTTGATTCACCGGCTCGAAATGAGCGTTGCGATCTGTTCCAAAGCCGCGTTACATTCTCAATTTCAGGATATTCTGTAAGCATCGTTTCGGCTAATGGTGAAGGTGTATAGGTGCCTTCAAACTCACTATTTCCAATCAGCGATTTATTATAAATCCGATAAATACGATCAGAATTGCTGTGAAACTTATCATAACTCAACTCATCGCTGATATAAAGTAGGATAAGCATACAGGAAGCAATGCCAATAGCCAGTCCGGTGATGTTAATAAAAGCAAATCCCGGTTTTCGTATTAGGTTGCGATATGCTGTAATGAAATTGTATTTAAACATCATAATTTTTAGTCGTTTTTAAGTGAGATAACCGGATTAGAAACTGCTGCTCTTCTTGCATGAATTGATACTGTAATTATGGCAATTAATGATGCAGCAAGAAGTGATAACAGGCCGTCTAAAACGTTAATATTAACGGCATAGGCAAACTGACTTAACATTTGCTGAGCAAAAATATAACCAATTGGAAGAGCTATCAGGCCTGCAATCCCGATAAGGATCAGAAATTCACGAATAATCAAATGCATCATTTGAAATACAGAACCACCCAAAACTTTTCTGATACCAATTTCTCTGCTTCTCTGTTCCACCCGTAAGGCTGTGAGGCCATATAAGCCCAATGCTGAAATCAATATGGCTAAAACGGTGAATAAGGTAAATAGCCGTATGCTGTTTTGATCATTTCTGTATTGCCGTTCAAGGCGTTCCTGAGCCGAAATCCAGTCAAAAGGTTTGCCCGGAAGAAGTTTATTCCACGAGTTTTCGAGCGCTTCAATAACAGCACTGGCTTGCTCAGTCTGATATTTTATACAAACAATGCCATATCCGTCAGGATTTAGCATATAGACTGCCGGCTCAATTTTACTGTGAATAGAATAGTAATGGTAATCGCTAATAACGCCAATTACTGTGGGTTTTTGCAGACTGTCGGTTTCATTAAATGACTTAAATTTCTTGCCAATAGGATTTGACCACCCCAAGGCTTTAACTGCGGCCTGATTTAGTAAAATTGCCTCATCATCTATAGTATAAGCCTCATTGAAATTGTTCCCTTCAATGATTGGAATGTACATTAGCGAAAAGAAACCAGCATCAATATAACCGGCCCTGACCATCAATTTCCTGTTAGCAGTATCATCAACAGTTATAGTAAATTGATTCCCAGCAACACCATTGATATTTGAAGCAGTAGCAACACGCTCAACACCTGAAAGCTTTTTAAATTCCTGTTTTAGCATTGCAGCATCTTGTGCTACATCACCACCATGAAGTTTTACGCCAATTACTTTATCGTAATTGTAGCCCAGATCTTTATTCATCACAAACTGGATCTGGCGATTTGTTACAATCACTAAAAAAATCAAAGCTATTGCAACCGAAAACTGGAAAATAACTAAAGCCTTACTGAGCCA
Source organism: uncultured Lentimicrobiaceae bacterium (assembly GCA_964578915.1). Taxonomy (GTDB): domain Bacteria; phylum Bacteroidota; class Bacteroidia; order Bacteroidales; family F082; genus UBA5536. The sequence continues at coordinate 2,852 of CAZOEV010000292.1, read as the reverse complement.
GCCACCAAATTTTGAACCGCTTTCGCGCGCACCCTTAAGTACTTCCACTGCTTGGTAGCGGCTAATAAATAATGCTGGGTAAACGCCTGACAATAAACTAATTAATATCCAAATCACAACCAATCCAACACTGAAAAGCGGGTTATTGGAAAACTGCATATTCAGCTGAATATCTAGGAGTCGGTTAAATTCTGGCAGACTTAGTTCTACAATAAGTAGTGCTGCAATCAATGCCAATAAAGTGATGATAACAGACTCACCCAAAAATTGATAAACGAGATTAATCCTGGAGGCTCCAAGTGTTTTGCGCACACCAACTTCTTTAGCGCGTTTAACTGATCGGGCAATAGCCAGGTTAATAAAGTTGATACAAGCGATGATAATAATAATCATAGCTATGATGACAAAAGCTATGATTAAGCTGAAATCTCCCTGAGCATAATTGTTTTGAAATTTGATATGACCTGCGTGCAAGTGGATATCACTTACAGCTTGAAGATAGATTTCAGGACTGCTCGATAATGTCTTCAATGCCCGATTCTCAATTAGTAAATTGTAAATTTTTTCGGCAGCTTCATGAGGTTTTGCTGATGGGTTTAAAGTAACATAAACACCCATTGAGTTTGATCCCCAATCCTTCAAAAAGCCATATTTACTCAGAGCTGATTCAAACGAAACCAGCATGTCCATTTGCAGATGCGCGTTTTCAGGCTGATTTTCCATTACTGCCCTTATGGTATAACCATTTTCGTAATTGAAAACGAACTGTTTACCGATCGCGTTTTCTGCGCTACCAAAATACTTCTTGGCATCTTTCAACGAAATCACAACACTTTTGAGCTCAGTCAGTGCGTTGGTTGTATCGCCTGCAATCAGTTTTATACCAAAGATTCGAAACACCGACTGATCTGTCCAAATCACATTGTCCTGGGTGTGGTAGTTTTCTTCAACACGCACTGGAACAGCGCCCCATGCCATCATGCGTACGGCGTCTTTTATCTCAGGAATAACCTTAACCGCCTCTTCTGCCAATGGCCCGGGATTAAATGCAACGTGTTGCTCACCAACACCTTCTGCCTGCTGAATTTGTATAACTCTATAAAGATTTTCCACTTCAGGGATATGCTTATCAAAGCTCAAATGGAATTGAATATAAAGCATAATTAGCAAAAAAGCTGCAATTCCGCTGCTTAAACCTACCACATTAATCAGTGTGTAAGAAAACTGACGGAAGAGGTTTCGAAATGCTATTTTGAAATAGTTATTATACATATGCACATGCTATAAAGCGTATTAAAATTGTGTTGGCTCAGAGTATATTTTTTAAAATGTTTTCGTTTATAATCTGACCATCAAACAGCCTTATCACTCTTTGAGCATAAGTGGCGTCGCGTTGGGAGTGAGTAACCATAATAATAGTTGTACCATTCGCATTCAAGTCATTAAGCAAATTCATCACTTCTTCGCCATGCGCTGAGTCAAGGTTTCCGGTAGGCTCATCCGCCAGTATTAGTGCTGGCTTGGCCACAACTGCACGTGCAACAGCAACACGCTGCTGCTGACCGCCCGAAAGCTGAAGGGGAAAATGCTTGCGGCGATGGGCTATCTGCATCTGCTCCAGCACTTCATCTACACGTTGACGACGCTCTTTTGATGGCATTCCCAGATAAATTAACGGAAGCTCAACATTTTCAAAAACAGTTAATTCATCAATCAGGTTGAAATTTTGAAACACGAAACCAATGTTTTCTTTGCGCAAATTAGCACGCTGGCGTTCACTGCTTTGACTAATTTCTTTTTCTAAAAAGGAATATTTCCCTGCTGTTGGATTATCAAGCAGCCCAAGAATATTGAGTAAGGTAGATTTGCCACAGCCCGAAGGCCCCATAATGGCTACAAACTCGCCCCTGTGAATTTCGAACGAAACTTCGTTCAATGCTGTCGTTTCCACCTCGTCAGTGCGGAATATTTTAGTTAATTTTTCTGCTTTAATCATCTTTGTTAAATTTATTAATATTAAATAATTGAACTATTCATAGCGTATAGATTCTGCTGGATTAATCTGCGAAAGCCGGAAAAGCTGAACCGAGATAGTCAAAAGCGCAATAATTGTTGCTGCTAAACCAGCAAAAATAAAAACAAACAGGTTAATATTTATATGATATGGAAAATCTTCAAGCCATTGATATATAAATAGATAGCTTAATGGGAAAGCCACAATAAATGCTATTCCAATAAGCTTTAGCATAGAAGTGGTTAGCAAGCGATACAGGCTCATAACGCTGGCACCATGCACTTTTCTGATACAAATTTCTTTGCGTCTTTTATTTGTTATATAGGCAGCCATACCGTAAAGACCTAAGCTGGCAATAAACAGTGCAAGCAAACTAAAATAAATAAAAACCCGTCCTTGAAGTGCCACTTCGTTATAATGTTTTTCAAAACTGTTTTCTAGAAAATGATATTCTAATGGAAACTCTGGGCTGAATTTCTGCCAAGTTGTTTCAAGGTGGTTTATTGATTTATTAGCTTGTTCAGGATTGTATTTAATGCAGGCCGTCATGGAATAGCGTTTGCTGTTCATAATTACCAGAGGTCCAATAATATTTGTGGCATCCTGGTAATGAAAATTATCGACAACACCAATTACTTTTAGCGTACCCCAAAATTCGGAATGATGTGATTTTCCTAAGGCATTTTCCCAGCCAAAATAAGCTGCAGCCGCTTTGTTAATAATAATGGCTTTTTCATATTCAGTTTCAGAATCTGAAAACATGTTGCCTTCGACAATTTTAATGTCAAGCATATCGAGCCTCCTTAAACTACGATGTCAATAAAAAGGGCGTCTTCAC
>CAZOEV010000291.1:0-4445 GCA_964578915.1 uncultured Lentimicrobiaceae bacterium | reverse complement strand
TAAACCTGCTTCATATCAGTTGATTAAAATAAGTAGTTAAATAGACACCTCAAAATCATTATTTTCAATAGTTTTATATGAAGCAAATAAAAAAATCGTTTAAATATGCCAATATCAAGAATTTATAGCCTAATAGCATGGTTTGTTTTGCTGGTTATTTTCTCCTCCTGCGAACGCCCTGAAATTATTTCGGAAAGAAAAGTATTTGAAAACCAGCTATGGAATCGTTTTGAAATATTGGAATTCGTGTTTGACATAGAAAAGCCCGATATTACGTATGATGTAGTGCTAGATTTTGAGCATACTGAGAAATATTATACCGATCATATAAATACAAATATCACTTTTTATATGCCTGACGGTAGTATGCGTTCGCGCGATTACACTTTCAAATTAAAAAATGATAAGCTTGAATGGCTAGGGAATGCAGAAAACAAGGCCATAATCCACCATCTTCCTATTATTTTAGGAATGAAATTTCCGGAAGCGGGAAATTATAAAATGCGGGTTGAAAGCAAAATGACCAAATTCAACCTGCAAAACATAAGAGCTGTCGGACTTAGAATAAAACCATCAAAATAAGCCTACATCGCTGTTTTTGAGTAGCAATATCGCGTTTTCTTAAAATAAAAATATATTTCAACTTTTGAAAATTTGCACTACTTTTGCAAACTTCTATATATTCCATGTTTTATAGAATTCATAACCCCCAATTACAACACATTATGATTCAACATTTGGTTACTCAACGATTTTGTTTCTACCAAATTCAGGAATCAGTAAATTTTAAAAAGACAATTACCCCATGAAGAAAAACCTCCGTATCACTTTCAGGTTAGTGTTTATGGCATTTATCACTGCATCTGTTTTTTCCGCCTGCGTGCCACAAAAAAAAATGATGTATATGCAAATGGCCGAGCAAACAGAAATAAGACCAAGTTATGAAAACGACAGGTCTATCAGCTATAGCATTCAGCCTGGCGACAACCTTTATATTAAAGTAGTAAGTCTGGACGAAAAAACTTCGATGATGTTTAATGTTACCGGTTCCGGAAGTAGCCAGCAATATAATAACGATGCTTCAGTGTATCTCAACAGCTATACAGTAAGTGATGTTGGAACCATTGAGTTTCCACTTGCCGGACAAATTTATGTCCAAAACTTAAATGTAGAGCAGGTCAAAGAGCGCATACAGGAAGTTCTGGATGAATATTTAAAAGAAACAGTGTTGATTGTGAAGCTGGTAAACTTTAATGTTACTGTGCTGGGTGAAGTGCGCAGGCCAGGCCAATATAAAGTATATCAAAGTGAAATCAATATTTTTGAAGCTCTTTCTATGTCGGGCGATTTAACCGAATTTGCAAAACGTAGCGATATAAGAATCGTACGCCAAACCAAGTCAGGATCAGAGGTAATTACTATTGACCTTGAGCGAGCCGACATTTTAAGCTCCGATTATTACTACCTTAAGCCCAATGATATAATCTATGTGGAACCGCTCAAAATCAAGCAATATGGTTTTGCAACCTTCCCTTATGCACTCGTTTTCTCATCAATTTCAACTGCTTTACTGCTCATCAATTTCTTCAATTAAAACAACCTTATTACCGTGGAAAATTTTCAACCCTATCAGCAAGAAGAAACTATAGACCTGAAGGCTTTATTCTTTAAGTTTACCCGTTTTTGGTACCTTTTTGCTATTTCAATATTTATCGCCTTGCTCGTGGCTTTTTTGTTCAACAAATACACCAAGCCCGTTTTTGAAGTAAAAACATCCGTTTTGGTGAAAGACGACAAAACAAAGATGGATCCCTCTGCGCTTTTGGGAGGATTAGGATTGAGCACACAGCAAAACATTCAGAATGAGATCGGTATTTTGATGTCGTATTCGCTGAGCGAACGTGTAGTTAAGTCGTTAAATTTTGAGGTGTCGTACTTCGAAGAAGACGGTTTTATCAATGAAGAACTCTATCTGGATGCGCCCTTTACAGTTGAGATTGATTTTGGTAGTAACCAAGCTGTGAATCTTCCTTACAACCTCAACATCAACAGTGACGGCACTTTCAAGCTTTCTGCTGGAGGCGAAAACATCAATCAGTACAATTACAGCACAGGTAAACCCTTAGACGGTGCCAAAGAAAATATCAACTGGTCGGGTAGCTATAAATTTGGAGAATGGATTGATAACGAGTATAATAGATTTAAAATCGTGCTCAATGAAAAATATGATGCTGAAGTTCATAATAGTAGCAACCTTAGCTTCACACTCAACGATTACCAAAGCCTTTTACGCACCTTACGTGGTTTTAATATTGAGCCTATTAATCGGGAAGCTTCTATTCTGGAGATTTCTTTAAAAGGAAACATCAAAGAAAAATCCGCAGATTTCCTCAACAGGCTTACAGGTCATTATCTGCAACGCGGCTTAGACAAGAAAAATCAAATTGCAGAAAATACCATCGAATTTATTGATCAGCAGCTAGTTGATATCCAAGATTCGCTAAGCAAAGCCGAAATTGCTTTACAGGATTTCCAGACTTCAAACGAGCTGATGAATATTGATTTTCAATCGCAACAGGTGTTCGAATACCTCAAAGAGCTTCAACAACAAAAAGCAGAGCTTTTAGTAAAATCCCGTTATTATAAAAGTTTGCAAAACTACATTCAAATCAACCTTGATGAGCTAGATAAGTTGGTTGCGCCTAGCGCGATGGGCATTGAAGATCCGCTACTGAATCGGCTGGTGCAGGAATTGGTAAACCTTTCGGCTGCTAAAGCAGAACAAATGCTTTCGTCCACCGAAAGGCATCCAACGGTAATTAGTATTGATATGCAGATTGTTAACACCAAGAAAACTCTCCTCGAAAACATCAACAATATTATCCTCAATTCGGATATGGCGTTGACAAATTTGGAAAATCGCATCTTCGACCTGGAAAAGGACCTCAATAAATTACCTTTAACACAGCGCTTGTTATTGGGTTATCAGCGTAAATTCCAGCTAAACGATGCCATCTATACCTTCCTTATGCAAAAACGCGCCGAAGCGCAAATTACCAAAGCCAGCAACTTGGCCGATAACGAAATTCTTGACTATGCCGAAGCAACTCTAAGCGAGCAAGTATTCCCAAAAAAATCATTGAATTACACTATTGCGCTGCTTCTTGGGCTGCTCATTCCGGTGGGCTATATTTTAGGCCGCGACTACCTGAACGACAAAATTGTTGACCGAAAAGAAATTGAAAAGATTACCAAATTACCCATTGTTGGACAAGTGTTGCACAACAGCAAAGAAACACAATTGGTAGTTGCTGAATCACCAAAATCTTCAGTTTCTGAATCCTTCCGGTCGGTTCGAACAAATATTGAATACCTAGTGCAAGGCAAAGAAAAAAGTGTAATTCTGGTAACAGCTGATATGGTTAGTGCAGGTAAAACATTTATTTCTATAAACTTAGCCAGTATTTATGCCATGTACGGTAAAAAAACTGTGCTATTAGGTTTCGACTTGCGTAAACCAAAAATCTATCAGGATTTCGGTTTGTCAAACACCAATGGTTTAAGTACCTACCTTATTAATAAGCATAGCTTAGACGAAATAATTCAGCCATCGGGCAAAGTAGATCACTTTGACATTATTATGGCTGGGCCTGTACCTCCAAACCCTGCTGAGTTGATCGCCTCGGAAAAATGTACTACACTTTTCCGAGAGCTACGTGAACGCTACGATTACATCATTATTGATACGCCTCCAATTGGCTTGGTAACGGATGCCTTCCTGTTGATGAAACATACCGATACAAATCTGTTTGTAGTGCGCCAAAACTACACCCACAAAAAAATCTTTGAATCCATTATCACCGATATTGAGGACCGCAAAATCCCAATGAACATTTTAGTAAACGACATCAAAATGGGTGGTGGATATGGGTACGGATATGGTTATGGGTACGGATATGGTTATGGGTACGGATATGGTTATGGACAAGGATACGGCTACTACAGCGATGAAGGCAAAGACCAAAAACCCGGATTCTTTAAACGCCTTTTAAATAAGATCTAAAGCAGAAATGGCTGATTTAAAAACACTTAAATCAAAAAAAACTGCTGATAAATTCTGGTATGCCGTTTATGTGCGTTCCAAAGGCGAAAAAAAGGTTTTAGTTGAGCTTGAATACCTCGGCATTGAGGCTTATTTGCCACTGGTTACAAGAGTAAAGCAATGGAGCGACAGAAAAAAAAAGGTGGAGGAACCGCTTTTCAGGTCTTATGTTTTTGTCCGCATTCACGAGGCCCAGTTTTATACTGTAAGAGGTGTGCTAGGAGTAGTAAAATATATCAGCTTTGAAGGCAAGCCGGCCATCATTCCTGATCAGCAAATTGAAGCCATTCACTTCTTTCTCAACGAACAGGAAGACCATGAAAGTATTGACACCGAAAAACTA
>CAZOEV010000290.1:0-4456 GCA_964578915.1 uncultured Lentimicrobiaceae bacterium | reverse complement strand
CTCGCGTTTTCAGGCGAATTAGGCTATCTGCTGATGAGCAATACGCGTGCGCTTAACCTGAGCGTTTCGCTTGAATTTACACAGGCTTCTACAAAGGGTTTGCGCGATTACGATTTTGTGCTGATGGGAAAGGACACGCAAACTTATACAGATCAATACTTTGGTGTTCGTATTAGCTGGATGATTCCTACCTACAAACGTGCACCTCAGGCTTTCTATTATTATTGAGCAAATGCGCGCGCTTTATACTTTTAGCATACAAATTTATAGCTTGGCGATTCGCCTTGTCGCATTTTGGAATCCCAAGGCAAAACAATGGATTGATGGCCGTAAAAACTGGCAAAAGCAATTGCCGGAAATCAATATTAAAGACCAATGGATTTGGTTTCATGCCTCTTCACTTGGTGAGTTTGAGCAAGGACGTCCGCTCATAGAATCCATAAAAACGGCATTCCCAGCGTATAAAGTTTTACTCACATTTTTTTCTCCTTCGGGCTATGAAATCCGAAAAGAATATGAGCTTGCTGATAAAGTAATGTATTTGCCAGCCGATACTCGCCGAAACGCCCGTCTTTTGACATATCATTTCAAGTTTGAAGCGGTGTTTTTTATAAAGTATGAGTTTTGGTTCAACTATATCAATACGCTTTCAAAAGCGAAAATTCCACTTTATTTTATTGCCGTGAGATTTCGTGCTGATCAGCATTTTTTTAAGGCTTATGGTAGTTGGTTTCGCAAGCATTTACGGCAGGTTGAACACTTTTTTGTGCAGGATGAAAACTCAAAAAAGTTACTCAAAAATATTGGAATAAATGAGGTAACAGTAAATGGTGATCCGCGTTTCGACAGGGTTGCTGCCATTGCAAAGCAAGCGTCAAAATTTCTAGAAGTGGAGAAGTTTCTTGGCAATAGAAAGGTAATTATAGCTGGTAGCAGTTGGCCTTCTGACGAGCAACTACTAATTCCATTTTTAGCTGATTTGCCCGCAGATTATTGCCTGATTATTGCGCCACACGATGTTAGTAAATCGCATATTAAGCAGATAGAGAATGCTTTGCCCGAAAAAGCTCAATTGTATAGTAATTTTGCTGATCCAATCGATTCCCGCATTTTGATTGTTGATCAAATAGGAATCCTTTCGCAATTGTATCAATATGCCCAAATCGCTTATATTGGTGGTGGTTTTGGCAAGGCTATTCACAATATTCAGGAAGCGGTAACTTTTGGCGTGCCGGTACTTTTTGGCCCAAATTACAAACAGTTTAACGAAGCCGTAGATTTGATAAATCTTGGTGGCGCTTTTAGCATCAGCAATGCGGATGAGCTTAAAACACAATTGTTAAAACTGATTAACGACAAAGCGTATCACCAGCAATCCGCATTGGTCTGTAAAAAATATGTTGACAATCAACTGGGCGCAACAGCTAAAATCATGGATTATTTGATTCAGCACTGGAGATAAACAGACAACATCTATCCGGCAAGCTTTTCTTTTGTAAATTTGTCAGCAATTTCGCACTAAACACAACACATCATGGCCTTATCCATACATCATATTGCGCAAAGCAATACATCCGACAGACTTTTACTTATCGAAAAAAACGAACCGCTTGAGACGTTAAAACTGAATCAGGAAGCGCTTGAATTCGTTAAAAATCAAAGAGATAAACTTAAAAAAGAACTTATTGAACTCAATCAGTTTGATGGAATAAAATTCCTCTTGTTTTTTGATAAGGAAATGGACGAAGCCAAACGCTTGGAATGGTGTCGAAAACAAGGCGCTCAGGTGAATAAATCAGCCAATAGCAATGGAATTTCTACACTGCTTTTGGAAACCAAATCGGATGCCGCAGCGGAAATTTTGGCCGTGGCCGAAGGACTTGCGCTGTCCAATTACCAGTTTCATAAATACCGCAAAGATGCCGCGGATAAAAAGAATAGTCTGGAAAAACTGGAGATTCTAGCAGACATCAATCTTAAAAAACTTGAACACCTTATTATAGCTGTCGAAGCCAATTGCTGGGCGCGTGACCTAGTAAATGAACCGCTCAACAAGCTCAGTGCTGTTGATTTGGCTGAACAAATCAGCACGAAATTCAGAGCCGTAGGTGGCAAAGCCGAGGTTTTTAACAAACAAAAAATCGAAGCTTTAAAAATGGGCGGCTTGCTGTCAGTTAATAAAGGCAGTATCGACCCGCCAACTTTTACCATCTTGGAATGGAAACCTGAAAACGCCAAAAATACTAAACCAGTTGTGCTTGTTGGAAAAGGTGTGGTTTACGATACCGGCGGCCTCAGTCTGAAGCCTTCAAACGCTATGGACACCATGAAATGTGATATGGGCGGCGCTGCTACGGTTGCGGCTTCTATTTTTGCTGTGGCAAGCGCCAAATTGCCACTGCATGTGATTGCCTTGGTTCCGGCAACTGACAATCGCCCGGATGGTAATGCCTATGTGCCAGGAGATGTGATTACTATGTTTGATGGAACTACAGTTGAAGTGCTAAACACAGATGCCGAAGGAAGACTAATTTTGGCCGATGCCTTGACTTATGCTAAAAAATTCTCACCAGAAATCGTGTTTAATTTTGCAACCCTCACTGGTGCTGCTGCCCGTGCTATTGGTTCGCAAGGCATTGTGGCTATGGAAGTTAAAGCTGCTGATCTGTTTTGTGATTTAGCGCAAAGTGGTAACTTAGTGCATGAGCGCTTGGTAAAATTCCCGATGTGGGATGAATACCGAGAGCAGCTCAGGTCAGAAATCGCTGATTTAAAAAATATCGGCGGCCCTGAAGGTGGTGCTATCACCGCAGGTAAATTCCTGGAACATTTCACCGATTATCCTTTCGTGCATTTCGATATTGCTGGCCCTGCATTTATTGAGAAGCGTGACAGCTATCGCGGAATTGGCGGAACAGGAACAGGCGTGAGGTTGATGTTTCATTACCTCAATGAATATGCTAACAAGCTGTAAAACAGTTTTTAGCTCATGTCAATCAGGTTGATATAATCGAGGTAGTGCGGCGCATCAATACCAAAAGTTTCTACCGAGCGACCCATAATTTTGTAAGTACTTTTTTGACCGGATATCTTTGAAAAATGGAGTTCAAAGAGCTTCCCTTTGTCATCGTGGTATTGAACCATCACCAGATTTTCATTCAAATCAGAATGCAGCTTGTGGTGACAAACCGGGCAGAAGAAATCGTATTTTTCGCCCTCTTTAACAGTTACATCTCCATGTAAAGTGGTTTCATAGTGGCCAATTTCAGGATTCATCAACAATATAAACCCTTCTGAAAGCACCTCAGATGAAGCATGTCGGGCTGTAAGAATCAGCTTATTTTCTAGCAACAAATGGCTGTTGCAATGCGGACAGGTGTAATCAGTTTTCATAACAATTCCTTTTTTGTGCTAAAGTTACAACGAATATCATTTCGAATCAAGTTTTTCGCAATGGATTGTTTTTTATTTCTGCAATGGCTATTTCTTATATAAGTGGCTATTAAATAGTATAATAAGCAGTATAACAATTCGTTAAGTAAGTCATGCGTTTTTAAAAAACAGCTCGTTCCTTTTAATAAAAGCTAGAAATTATTACATTTGTGAGTTATAGATTTAAAAGGAGTTCATAGAAAATATACTCATACAAAGGGAATGTTGCTAGCATTTCAAGTCATCAAGATTAGGAATTTTCAAAGCAAAACCAAATCGTAATGAAAACAAAAAATTATTTCTGGTTAATTACTTCAATTCAAGTATTTATAGTTTTTATGCTATTGACGTCCTGTCAAGAACAAAAACTGAATACAGTCTTGAAATCGCCTGATAAAAAGCTTTCGGTCGAATTTATTTCAGTAGAAAAGGGTCAGATGGCTTATACCTTGAAGTTCAATTCAGCCTTGCTTATCGACACTTCCTTTGTCGGTTTTGAGTTTCAGGAACAAGCTCCGCTTGCCGAAAATCTTGAAATAGTAAATGTTACACGAGATGAAGCAGACGAAAGCTGGGAAATGCCGTGGGGCGAACAACGCAAAGTGCGAAATCAGTATAACCGTATGCTTGTCGAAATTAGGGAAACGATAGCGCCAAATCGCGCATTTCAAATGGAGTTTAAGCTCTATAATGATGGTCTGGGATTCCGATATAATTTTCCTAATATTTCTGAAGATCAGGAGACTATTATTATGGATGAGAATACCCATTTCAAACTTACTGGTGATCACCAAGCCTGGTGGATTCCAGGAGATTGGGATATTTATGAACACTTGTATCACCATACCCGCCTGAGCGAAATTGATGCCATCGCACTACGAAATCACAATGATTTGGCACAAAGCTATATTCCGGAGAACGCTGTGAATACGCCTGTTACAATGAAAACAGATGCTGGCCTTTACCTAAGTTTTCATGAAGCCAATTTGACCGATTATGCAGGCATGACCATTAAAATTGATAC
>CAZOEV010000289.1:0-4458 GCA_964578915.1 uncultured Lentimicrobiaceae bacterium | reverse complement strand
ACTTTCCTTATATATGTTTGACCGTCTCAAAATTGAATGGTCTATGAGTATATCAAATTCATTTGGCTTAAAAAACCTTCTATCTTGTATGTTTGCTCCCAGATGAAGCCTTTCATCCAGAACCCACTTTTTAGTTTCAAAAACGGTAAGCTTGATAGCTGGTAGTTTAAGTTTATCGGCGCCTTCTAATAATCCATTGATATTCAAGAATAAATCCTTCAATGATTTTACTGCAATAGCTCCGCAAGGTAAATCCCTCTCAATGACAGCAATATCAATTTTTTCCTTATTAAACAGATCAGGGTTACACAGAAGATATTCAAGAATAGTTTTTTGTACTCTTGCCACAGCCAATGGTATAAAAATCAAAGAATACTCAGAAAGAAAATGCTTAATATCCCTTTTGTAATTTTTGGCAAAATATAGATACTCTTTAATTCCTAAAAGTGATTCTAAATTAGTATTATCGTTTTCAACTACCTCAGAAGGAATTCGAATTGTCTCAAAATTCTCCTCTAGTGCCTTCGCATCTCGATAGGCGTCATAAAACATATATTTAGAAAGCCTATGATGAGGTCCATCTACTTCGAAAATTCTTCCTTTTCTTTCATATCTATTATTATGATTATTCCAATGGAGATATGGGGAAGAATAGCAAAAGTCAACAGTTCTGCCACCATTTAGCTTGTTGTTGATTGTCGAAAAGTCTCTTTGCGTCTCAAGTATTTGCTTTAAAAAAGAGTGTTTCTCAATGAATTCCCATTCCAACTTACTTCCGGGTTTTCCTCCATAATTATCCAAATTAATCTCTAATTCTGGTTCAATAATATGCAAAAGTTCGAAAACATCTTCGTAAGTAGGTGCTTTTTTTAGATCAGGAAAATTTAACTCAAATTCATCTTTGTTTGGATCGGATAATCCTATTTCTGAAAACAGTTCCTCTAAAATCAAAGGTGCTTTTGTCGGCAAACCTCTTGTAATAATGTTATTTAACGTTGCCAAAACAGGGTTGAGATCTCTGTAATCAGGGCAGTGCTCATAAGGAAATTCAACATCAAACGAACTTACATATTGAAGGAGCCCATCAATTTGATCGAGTTTATTTTTGTCAGCTGGCGTTCGTTTATTTAAGCTTGCCTTAAAATCAGTAATTAACTTCGCTATTGAATCAACTATATATCCTGCTTTAAACTGCATGTCTTATAATTAAAAAAAATGAAGATACGTGCTGCACCCATTGATTTTGCGTCTAACAAACTTGTTTTTCATATATACAATCTATAGTTTATTAATTATTCTTATAAGTTTCTTTTACAATTTCGTCATTTAAAAAAGGAGCAAACTTGTTAATCCGATATAGTTTTAAATGATAAAAACAATGTTGTTTTACAATTCTTATAAATTAATGATATTTTTCATAACCAGTAGCATGCAAACGCCATTTTTTCAGAGGATAAAAGTAGGAAGATTTTCTTATAAAGCCAAATGATACATCAGGCTTTAAAATGTACATATAAGGTATTAAAAAAACCGTAAAAAATTGAATCAGTCGAGAGCCACTGTTGAAAAAAGTTGAACAGTGTGCGAATTTAGTAGCTGGATATAGTTTAACCCGGGCTTCTTTCTTGGAGCTACACACCGCAAGAACCTCTATTTATTAGTAACAAGAATTTATTCCGTTTTTCTATTATCATGTGTTTGAATTTTGATAATAACTTTCACTATTACAGGTGGCTGGCAAAGCTTTTGATGATCTACTCGTGTAGTATTTCGGTTGCCTACTTTATAAATTCAATGGAACAGTGTGAGTTTACGCAGTAACCAACAACCGTAATGCATCTAAGATTATGGTGTTTTTAGGATTGGCTTTGAGCCTTTCCTTCTATTGCAACATCTTGAGTGGCATGTCAGAAATCCGAATAGACCTTGAGTCAAGGCTCAACCGCTACCTTTTATTCATGTCAAAATCAAATTTTCTGGCTTGAAAGTTGTTTTATGTTGTCTTAAAGAATGTTATGAAAGTCATACTAACACAACTACTTATAGTTTTAGTCCTGATAGTGCCATTTCATGCTATAAGCCAGCAGCAAAATGATACTTTAAGCAAGAAGGAAATCAGACAAATAGAAAAGCAAAAACAGAAAGACGCTGAATCCAAAGAGCGTGCTGAGTCGCGCAGCGAACTGCTAAAGATTTTAAACGACAGCAGCTTTGTTTTGGAAGCTACTTTAGTGGGTATAGGAAATCTGGGGAGAGAAACACCGGTTTCGTCGCGGACAAACTTTTTTGCAATCAACGGAGATGATATCGTTTTGCAAGTGGCATTTGAAGGAAGCCTTGGGATAAACGGACTTGGTGGCGTTACCAATACCGGTACTTTGGTGAGTTATAGTGTTGATGCTGAAAAATCAAATAAACCCATTTTTATAAATGGGAAAATAAGGCCAAATCCGGGTACTATTTTGATTTCCTTCGATATTAGCGTTCAGGATAATGGTGCTGCGCAGTTCTATATCTCAACAGCAAATGGCGATCGTATCATGCTTTCCGGATTTATCAAATCCATGGCTGATTCGAGAGTTTTTGAAGGAACACCTTATTTTAGGTAGAAATAACAAATTCCAAAAAGTTTTACAATCAAAATTGCAAGTCTTTTTTTTTGAATGGCAGTAATTTAAAAAAATAAAGCACTCAAAATGAGTGCTTTATTTTAATATTTGTGATCCCGGCGGGATTAAAATTAACATTGTAAATCAGCGTTTTAAGTGTATATGGGAGAAAATAGGGAGAAAACAGCTTTTTTTAATTATTTATTTTGCTCCAAAATAGCTTTTACTTTTTTCTGCTGGTTTTTAAACCGTTTAACGGTCGCGGTCGTTTCTTTTTTGAATTGTTCTAGCGTTTTGAATTGTTCTAGCTTTTCGGCTTTGATCTGATCAGCTTCTAATTTCGCTGCATAAATTTCTGATGCCTCGATAGCTCCGATTTCATTATCGAACATTTCCCGAAGTACTGCAATATCGTTTTGCAGTTCCAACGTTTCGCCCAAAATTATTGGGGATTCTTCCCGGACTGCTGCAATAGCACTCATGGCCGTAAATAATGCAGATACGCGCTGCAAACTTTGGTCTGCATCAATGGGGCGTACATTTTGGTACGCGGGTTGGTGATCGTTGTTAAATTTTGTCATAAGATTGAGTTATTAAAAATTGGGCAAGTCTCCGCTACTTCACAAACTGTGAGGCACGGCACTTTCAGCCGTAAGCTTGCCCAAAATGTTTTAATATTTCTCATGGATATGTTTGTAAAGTAGCACTTCAAAAGTATAAATATTTTTTCAAATGTCAAGTATTATTTTTCTAAGCATAAAAAAAGCCCCCAGCATATAGCCGGAGGGCTTAACAACACGTACATATTTTTAGTTAATGAAAAGCCTTTTTCGCTTTAGCGTTTAGTTTATTGATGTTTTTACTTTATATGGAAATCCCCCCAATTTTGCACGCGTGTAAAGACGGCTTAGGCATCGATTACTATTTGAAGGTCGTAGGTTTCCAAGGGGGTACCCCCTATTTTTATTTTTTTCCTAGGAAACACGGCTTTTCCCATCGTTTTGACGTTTTGAAGTGCTGGTGTGTGTATTTTTTTTAAGTGCCTGTAAATCTTTTATTTTACTCTTATCGTCTATGTTCATCAAATTACCCGATTGATGAACACTAAAGACGGAATCGGCTATTTTCTGACCTAAATTTTGCTCATAAACTCTTTCCTGTTCTAGTGCGAAAAAATATAATTGGCTAGTTTGAAAGTTTGCGTGGCCGAGAAACTTTTGCAAATCAACAGCACTTGCACCAGCTCGAAGTAATAACGATGCTGCTGTGTGCCTCAAGCTGTGTGCGGTGTAATATTTTGAATTTAGCCCGATTGCTTTTAAATAGCCTTTTACAATTCGGGATGCTGTGGATTGATGCAACCTATTTTTGCTCATTCTGCTGTGAGCGGCAAACAATGGGCTGTTATCATTGAGCGCCGGACGCATTACTAGATAATCATTAAGCGCTGTTTGTACATGTTCTGGCAAACGGATTAGATCGTCTTTTTGTTTGCTGCCTTTTCGTTGGATATATAGGCCGCGCCCATCGCTGGTAATATCTCCATAATTAGCGCGGTGAGCTTCAATTAAACGGATTCCGCAAAAAACTAATAGGCTAATCAATGCCTGATCCCGTTGGCCGCTTATGGTGCTGTTTGGCTGTTCTAGTAAGCGCCGCACTTGCTCGCCCGACAAAGGCAGTTTTCTAAAAGTCTTGTATCGCCTGGGTAATTTTGTCAGGTGATCGCCTCTAAGTACATTAATGCCTAGGCCGTTATTTTCTATCCACGCGAAGTGATGGCGTAGTAGGCTAAAATTATTATGCTTTGAAAGGTCGGAATAATTATCGAAGGTCTTTGAATACTCGG
>CAZOEV010000288.1:0-4468 GCA_964578915.1 uncultured Lentimicrobiaceae bacterium | reverse complement strand
ATCAGCTTCAGGACTTCATCTAAAAATAAAAAAAGCAATAGCTAATTATGGTTAATGTCAGGGTTATCTCAAAAGTAAAGTAAATGACTAAATTACATGCTGCTATAACAGGCATACATGCATGGGTTCCGGAGTATATTTTATATAACAGTGAACTCGAGAAAATGGTTGACACTACTGATGAGTGGATTACTACCAGAACCGGAATAAAAGAGCGCCATATTTTGCGTGGTGAGGGTAAAGGCACTTCTGTATTGGGAACAGAAGCCGTGAAAGGCTTGCTTGAAAAAACCGGCACAAAACCTGAAGAGGTGGATATGCTGATTTGTGCTACCGTTACACCCGATATGCAATTTCCGGCCACGGCCAATATCATTAGCCATAACTGCGGAATAAAAAACGCTTTTAGTTTCGATATGAATGCGGCCTGTTCAGGGCTGCTCTATGCGCTGGTAACAGCATCAAAGTTTATTGAAACCGGATCTCATAAAAAAGTGATTGTGGTAGGAGCCGACAAAATGTCGTCAATTGTTGATTATACCGACCGCACCACCTGCATTATTTTTGGCGATGGTGCTGGTGCTTTGCTGCTGGAACCTACAACGGAAGCTATTGGAATTATGGATTCCATCATGCAAAGCGATGGCTCAGGAATGCCTCACCTTCACCAAAAAGCTGGTGGTTCTGTTAAACCTGCTTCCCATGAAACGGTTGATGCACGTGAGCATTTTATTTATCAGGAAGGACAGCCAGTTTTTAAGTTTGCTGTAACCAAAATGGCTGACGTTGCTGTTGAAATCATGGTAAAGAATAAGCTTACTTCTGACGATATTGCCTATTTGGTGCCTCATCAAGCCAATCTACGTATTATCGAAGCTACTGCTCGTCGCATGGGGCTTCAAAAAGATAAGGTGATGATAAATATTCAGCGTTATGGCAATACCACAAGTAGCACTATTCCGCTTTGCCTTTGGGAATGGGAAAATCAACTTAAAAAAGGCGATAATGTTATTTTGGCAGCCTTTGGAGGTGGTTTCACCTGGGGTTCTGTTTACCTTAAGTGGGCTTATGACCCAAAATAATAAACACTAAAGTATTGTAAACTTTAAAGCCTCATTTAAGAAAATGGGGCTTTTTTATTGGCTTAAAAAACGGCTTTTCGCCCAGTACAAGATAGAAGCTTTCTAAATTGCAATTATTCCCTTCTTAAGATGATTTTTCTTAGCCTGATAACTAATAAGGGTGTGAAATAATCCCTACTTTTGTGAAAAATTTCACAAAAAAAGATATATCATGAAACCATCTCATATTGAGCATATTGGTATTGCTGTAAAATCTTTAGACGAGGCAATTCCTTATTACGAAAAAATGCTGGGTAGTCCTTGTTATGCCATTGAAGAAGTGGCTGATCAGCGCGTGCGCACTGCATTCTTCAAAATCGGTCAAACTAAGATAGAATTATTAGAAAGTACCAGTCCCGAAGGACCTGTTGGTAAGTTTATTGAGAAAAAAGGCGAAGGCATTCACCATATTGCTTTTGCAGTTGATGGACTTGAATCCGCTCTAGAAGAAGTCAAAGAGCAAGGCATCCGTCTGATTGACGAACAACCCAGAAAAGGTGCCGAAGGATTACATATTGCATTTTTGCATCCCAAATCAACTTTTGGTGTGCTTACGGAATTGTGTGAAGACAAAAATAAAACCAAATAATACAGACGTATGTCAATTGAACATAAAATTCAGGAATTGCTCGATAAGCGCGTGGAAGCCAAAAAAGGTGGAGGCGAAAAGCGTATCGAATCACAGCATGCAAAAGGAAAACTAACAGCGCGCGAACGTATTGATCTACTCCTCGACGAAGGAAGCTTCGAAGAGTTTGATATGTTTATGACGCATCGCACGACTGATTTTGGCCTTGATAAACAACAATATCTTGGCGATGGCGTAGTAACTGGTCACGGAACTATTGATGGCCGCGTAGTCTATGTTTTTTCACAGGACTTCACTGTTTTTGGCGGTTCATTGTCAGAAACTTTTGCCTTGAAAATTTGTAAAGTGATGGATCAGGCCATGAAAGTGGGAGCGCCACTTATTGGTATTAATGATAGTGGCGGCGCCCGCATCCAGGAAGGTGTAAGAAGCTTGGCCGGTTATGCTGAGATTTTTCAGCGCAATATTATGGCTTCGGGCGTAATTCCACAAATTTCAGCTATTTTCGGACCTTGCGCAGGCGGTGCTGTTTATTCGCCAGCCCTTACCGACTTTGTGCTGATGAGCGAGCAGTCGAGCTATATGTTCGTTACTGGCCCTAAGGTTACCAAAACCGTTACAGGCGAAGATATTAGCACCGAGGATCTTGGCGGAGCTTGGGTGCATGGCACAAAATCTGGGGTAAGTCATTTTGTGGTTACCAACGAAGAAGAAGGTATTTTGCTGATTAGAAAGCTGCTGAGCTATCTGCCGCAAAATAACCTGGAAGATCCACCATTGGCCGAATGTAACGACCCAATAAACCGTATTGAAGAAGGCTTAAACCAAATTATTCCTGACAATGCGAACAAACCTTACGACGTAACAGATATTATTCACGGCATTGTTGACAATGGCGAATTTTTGGAAATTCACCGCAATTTTGCTAGAAATATCGTGGTAGGTTTTGCAAAATTCAACGGGATGCCTGTTGGTGTAGTTGCCAATCAGCCTAACTTTTTAGCTGGCGTGCTCGATATCGATGCTTCTAGAAAAGCTGCGCGCTTTGTGCGTTTCTGCGATAGTTTCAATATTCCTATTGTTACCCTAGTGGATGTTCCGGGCTTCTTGCCAGGAAGTGCTCAGGAATACGGCGGAATCATTATTCATGGTGCCAAATTGTTGTTTGCCTATGGCGAAGCCACCGTGCCAAAAGTTACAATTACTTTGCGTAAATCTTATGGCGGCGCGCATGATGTGATGGGCTCCAAACAGTTGCGTGGCGATATTAACTACGCTTGGCCATCAGCTGAAATTGCCGTGATGGGACCAGCTGGTGCCATTGAAGTGCTCGAAGGCCGCAAAATTTTGGAGATAAAAGACCCTGAAGAACGCGCTGCCTTTATTAAAAAACAAGAAGATGAATACCGGGAAAAATTTGCAAATCCTTATGAAGCTGCACGTTATGGCTATATCGATGATATAATTGAGCCGCGCAACACCCGCTTCCGGGTTATCAGGGCATTGCAGGCACTTGCAACCAAAAAGGATGTAAATCCGCCGAAAAAACATTCTAATATTCCATTATAAATCAGAAATATGCTATTATTATCAGATTTTATTGATGTGTCGGAAGCCATACTTATCGAAGGTGCAGTGGTTTCGGTGGTAGGTTATTTAATTGTTTTTGTGGCATTGGTGGTATTGTATTTTGTGTTTTTCAATATTTCCAAGTTGCTGAATATGCAACTCAAATCCAAGCTGCGCCGCCAAGGAAAACTCAATCAAGATAGCAAAGAGGAAAACCTGTCTATTCCTGGTGAAGTGGCCGCTGCCATAAGTATGGCACTTTATATTTCGTGCCAGCTGCATGACGAAGAAAGCAATGTGCTTACCATCAAAAAAGTATCTAGGGCTTATTCTCCCTGGAGTTCGAAAATTTACGGATTAAGAAACCTGAATCGTTAAAGCTCACACAATGAGAAGTTTTAAATTTACAATAAGTGGCAACAACTACGAGGTTGATGTGCTAAAACTCGAAGGATCATACGCTGAGGTAGAAGTCAACGGAACACCCTATCAGATTGAAATCGCGCGTCAAAAGAATGAATCCAAGACACCGATTTTGGTAAGGCCATCGCGTCCAAACCCCACCGGATCGCATGAAATAAAAAGGGAGGAGAAAGATTCTAAAGCTGTATTATCAAAAATAACAGCTCCGCTTCCAGGAAATATTATGCAGCTGTTTATAAAGGAAGGCGACCGTGTAAAAAGGGGTGACAAACTGCTTGTGTACGAGGCCATGAAAATGGAAAATAACCTGATGGCCGAGAAAGACGGCTTGATAAAATCCCTTAAAGTGCAAGTGGGCGACAGTGTTTTGCAAGGTGATTTATTAATGGAAATGGAGTAGGCTATGGAACTAAAAAAAGCACTAACAGTATTCTCAATTCTGGGTTTGCTGGTGCTGCTGAATATGTTGGTGGTTTCTAATCCGGGAATGGCCAATAAAATTCTTCCCGAAGAAAGCACTTCAGCAGCAGCCATTGACAGTCAAATTGACGAAGATGTCCATTTTATGACATTTGCTATTGATAAAACTATCGAAGGGCTGGAGAAATTTGTCAGCTTTACAGGTTTTAGAAATGCGACAGGCGGAAATATCATTATGATTTTGGTGGGTTTATTTTTTATCTACCTCGCCATCCGTTATGACTATGAACCACTGCTACTCGTGCCGATTGGTACCGGTATTATTATTGGAAATATTCCATTTTTT
>CAZOEV010000287.1:0-4478 GCA_964578915.1 uncultured Lentimicrobiaceae bacterium | reverse complement strand
CTGGAAAGCCTTTTGGATGAGTTTGGTTTACAGCATATTAGAAAAAGTAATAGCATTCAGCTTTCGGGTGGCGAAAGGCGCAGAACGGAAATTGCCCGTGCACTCGCTGTTGATCCGAAATTTATTTTGCTAGATGAGCCATTTGCCGGCGTGGATCCTATTGCGGTGGAAGACATTCAACAGATTGTTTACACTTTGAAAGATAAAAATATCGGTATTTTAATCACCGATCACAATGTGCACGAAACGCTGACCATTACCGATCGGGCGTATTTATTGTTTGAAGGCTCAATTCTAAAAGCTGGAACGGCAGACGATCTGGCGTCTGATGAGCATGTGCGAAAAGTTTACTTGGGGCAAAATTTTGAGCTTAGACGTAAGTAGTTATTGCTGGATATCGGCCAAAAAAACCACCAGCGACAGAAAAAGGTAGCTCAGTATAATAAATGGAATGGCTACAGCCTGAAAAAACACTAAAAGTCCAATAGAAAGCGCCAGAAAAAACCAGCGTACTTCATTATTTTTCAAGCTAAAATTTTTGAATTTAAGGCTGAAAAGTGGCAGCTCAGCGACCATCAGCACCGAGCTAACAAAAGCGATTCCAAGATAAAAATAGGTGTTGGTAGTAACCATGTAAAATAAGCTCTGGCCTTCGTAAAGCTGCTCGCGCACTAATGGAAGCGAAGCAATCAAAATTGCTGCAGCGGGCGAAGGAAGGCCGATAAACGAATCTGTTTGACGCTCGTCAACATTGAACTTAGCTAGGCGTAGGGCTGCAAAAAGCGGAACGATAAATGCCAATAATGGTATGATATCAATGCCAAAAAACAACACTTCCATGCGGCCATGGCTCATTAAAATCAGTGTGTAAAGAATAAAACCCGGCGCCACGCCAAACGATACCACATCAGCCAGCGAATCGAGCTGCGCCCCAATGGCCGAATAGGCTTTGAGCAATCGCGCCGCAAAGCCGTCGGCAAAGTCAAACACGGCTGCAATAAAAATTAAATAGGCAGCTTCAATCAATAAGCCATTTGAGGCCAGTAGAATAGCAAAAATACCTGACAACAAATTTAATAGCGTCAGTAAGTTGGGTACAAATTTAAAGTGTTTCATAAAGTTTCGCTTTGGCGCAATTGCTTCATCAAAATTACGTAAAAATTTGAGGCGTTAAAACACTGATGCCACAGAAATGACATGCTGTTAATTATAAGGATTTGATACCTTTGCCTTTAAATGTTAAAAATTATATTATGAGCAAGAAAATTTACCTTCCGCTTCTATTGTTAATGTTCTCTGCCATGGGATTACAAGCCCAGTTTGAAATCTCTGCAGAATTGCGCCCGCGTTTCGAGCTTAATGACGGCTATGCTAATGTGCCCACCGACCAAACTGAACCTACTTATTTTGTTTCGCAGCGCAGCCGTATCAGCCTAAAATTTAATCAGGAAAAATACCGGATGTTTTTTAGTTTGCAGGACGTACGCGTTTGGGGCGACGACAATGTTGCTACCGGATCAGCCACTTTTATGAACACCGGTTCCACCGGAATCCATCAGGCTTGGGCGGAGTTTGATGTGTTTGCTAATTCACGTATTCGCGTTGGACGTCAGGAGTTTAAATATGACGATCAGCGTTTGCTAGCCTGGAGAAACTGGAACCAATTTGGACTCACCTATGATGCGCTTTTGTATTCCTATAAGCGTGAAAATTGGCAGTTTGATGTAGCGCTGTCCTATAATAATGACGCTTCCAAAGGCGGTTCGGCTGGCTTTGGCGTTAATAATTTCGATGTTGATCCTATTACACGTCGCTTGAGGACGCTAAATTTTATCTATCTCAAAAACCAAATCACTGAAGAATTCAGCCTTGCAATGCTTAACTTACTTACTGGTTATCAGGCTGACAAAACCTCTTCAACGACCTATTTAATGGCTACTCAGGGATTTTATGGTGAGTACAAAAAAAATGCTTTCACTGGCAAGTTTAACGTCTATTACCAATATGGGAAAACCCAAAGTGGCAAAGATGTTTCAGCTTATATGATTACTGCTGAAGCGGATTATAAAGCCCGCAAACTTAGCATTGGTGCAGGAATTGACTATTTGAGCGGGCAAGATGCCAGCAATGCTGATGCTGACTATCAGGAAGGTTACCATGCTTTTGATATGCTTTACGGTGTTCGTTATGCACGCTATGGTAATATGAATCAGTTTCTTGTTCCGGGCAGCACACGCAATGGCGGATTAATTGATATTTATCCTAAACTGGCTTATCATTTCTCGCCTAAAAGCACCTTGCGCGCTACTTACCATTTTTTCTCGTTGGCAACAAAAATTGATGAGCCTGGAGGAAATCTTACTTTGCTCGAAGGTTCACTTGGTAGTGAATTGGATATGATTTATGCACATAAATTTTCTAAAGAAATAATTTTTAGTGCCGGAGTCAGTGTTTATAATACCAATGACACCTTTGCTAAAGTGAAAGGTGTTTCGCCTACTGACATTAAAACACCTGTTTGGGGCTGGGTGATGCTTACCTTTAAACCAACATTATTTAGCTCAAAATAAAAGCTTCGCTGTATCTTTGCCGACATTATGCACGACATCAAAAAGATACAGATCGACGAATATAATTATCCACTTCCGGAGCATCGCATTGCCCGCTATCCATTGGCGCAGCGCGATGCTTCGAAGCTTTTGGTAGTTCAGGGAAAAGTCATTGCCGAAGACCGTTTTCAGAAAATAGCTAGCCTTCTGCCGCTAAATGCGCTTTTGATACTCAACGAAACAAAAGTAGTGCAGGCCAGGTTGCGCTTTCAAAATGCAAATGGAGCAGCTATCGAGCTTTTTGTGCTGGAGCCACACGAACAAAACCTGGATTATCAGCTGGCTTATGCAAAGCAATCTCCAGTAGTTTGGAATTGTTTGATCGGCAATTCTAAAAGGTGGAAATCAGGTGTTTTGACTTTAAAAATCGAGCTTGAGGAATGTGAAGTAATTTTGAAAGCTGAACGCCTAGAAAAACTTGACGATCATTCTGTAGTTCAGTTTTCGTGGAGCGATCCGCAGCTTTCATTTGCTGAAGTGCTCAATGCCGCCGGTGAAATTCCTTTACCACCCTATCTAAATAGAAAAGCTGAACCTGCCGACAAAGAGCGTTACCAAACTGTTTTTGCCCGTCAAGATGGTTCGGTAGCCGCGCCAACAGCCAGTTTGCATTTTACGCCTGAGCTGATGACGGATATAAAAGCAGCAGGCCACGATTTTGCTAAAATTACTTTGCATGTAGGTGCTGGAACTTTCAAACCCGTTAGCACATCTGAAATAGGTGATCACCAAATGCATGCCGAGCAGATTGTGGTGCAAAAAACGACCTTGCTACAATTGATTGAAGCCATAGAAAAACCCATCATAACGGTTGGAACCACTTCTATGCGCAGCATCGAAAGCCTGTATTGGTTGGGCGTGATGGTGGCGGAGCAGGGAATGGGACAACGTGCGTTTCATTTGGCGCAATGGTTTCCGTATGAGGAACATAGAGAACTGCCAGATGCCGCTACTGCCTTAAAAAATCTGCTGAAGTATTTAGATTTACATCAATTGGAAAGCTTTAAAGCCACAACTGCATTGATGATTGCGCCAGGCTATGATTTTAAAATTGTGAAAGGATTGATTACCAATTTTCATCTGCCAAAGAGCACCTTGCTTTTGCTTGTTTCTGCACTAATTGGCGAGCAATGGAAAGCGGCTTATCAATATGCTTTAGAAAATGATTTCAGGTTTTTGAGCTATGGTGATAGCTGTTTGTTTCTGCCTTGAAAACAGTTTTCTGCTAGGAAAGCGAAAGACCAAAATATTGTGTAATCCCACCTAAAATGCTGGTTATGGCAATTGAAGCCAGGATAAGTCCCATAAGACGACTTATTATGCTTGCACCATCTTTGCCGATGATTTTAAAAATATAATGCGAACTAATCAAGAGCAATAGCACGATTCCTAAAACAACCAAAAGGATTGTAGCAGTTATTGCCTGTTCCCAAAAACCGTAAATACTGTTTTCGGTAAGCAAAACTGCTGCTAGCATTGCTCCCGGACTGGCGATGGAGGGCATAGCAAGCGGAAAAACAGCAGGATCGTGGCCTTTTTTGATGGCTTTCATCTCGTCTTCGGGCTTGCCTTCTCCAAAAATCATGGTGATGGCAAAAAGGAACAAAACGATGCCGCCGGCAATCTGAAAAGCTGGCAAAGGAATTTCCATCATATTGAGCAGCACTTCGCCTGCCAAAATGAAAAACAACAAAATAACAGCAGAAATACCAACAGCTTTAAAGGCTATTTTACGTTTTTCAACTTTATTGAAAGCCGCTGTGCTAGCCATAAAAACCGGAATTGTACCGATGGGATCGATAACGGCAAAAAGCAAGATAAATTTGGTAAGTAGTTCGTACATTACTGTGTTATTTTGGGCAAAAATAG
>CAZOEV010000286.1:0-4482 GCA_964578915.1 uncultured Lentimicrobiaceae bacterium | reverse complement strand
GTTTGGAGCTAAAAAAGCCTTCGGTGATATCAAAATGAGCCAGTTGCAAACCCTCCAGCTCAGCCGGAATATTGGGCATGATTTTTTTATCTTCTGTGTTTTTTCGCTCCACTTTAACGGCAGTCCACACCACATTCGGACGCAACAAATGCAGCCGCTCAAGCTGGATTTTTTTCTGTTCAATGGCTGCTTTCAAGGCAATTCCTTCCAGGCTTATCTTTTCAATAGATACTTCTGCATAAGGTTTTTTAGCCGCATCGAGGCTGTCGGCATTGCGTGGTGAGAGTGTAACTTTATGTAGCTTAATGGTTTGGCTTAAAGGATGTAAGCTAACCCGCTTCACCTGAAAATAGTAGGTTTTGGCCACTTCCGTCTGCGCATAAGTGTCGTGCAGTTTTTGTTTGAGCCAAATCCCTGCAAGCCATAAGCTGGCCCAATAAAGCAATAATAGACTGATCAGAACTATTAGGGAAATCTTAAGAATTTTCATAAAAAAAGTCGTTTGGGTAAAAATAGAACTTTTTACTTTAGCGACAATTTTATCACCCAAAATAGTTAAGTCATTAATCCATACTTGCCGTGATTATTAGGCTGGTTTGTGCAAATCAAGGTTTACGACTCAACCTCTTGAAATGAAAAATACACACAGATAGACTTAGAAATCAGCTTTGGCAGAAATGATTTTGAGAGAGCTATATCGCTTGGCTATTCCAACTTGTAGATGTACGTGATGGAAAATTCATTTGCTTTTATCATGCTATTTTATGACTCGAACGCTAATTTATATTCATTATAAACTAAGTGGATTCTTTCAAGAATATATTGTTTTTCAATTGAAATACGCTTATTTTCGAAGCGTGTTAATCTTTTGGCGTGTTTTTGTAAATAATCGCACACGATTAACACATTTCGTATTTGTTTTGCAAAACATGTAATACCTATAAACAAACAAGTAGTATGAACCAAAACAAGATATATACACAAATAGTTTTTAATCCAAATCAATTCATACACATTAATAAGTTGAAAGTGAAACCGCATTCCGAAAAAGGTATTCGCATTTCTAATGGCGCAACACTCACAATCAACAACTCCGAATACGAATTTGGACCCGATGCCTCCATCATCATTGAGCCCGGTGCTAAGCTGATTGTAAACAATACAATCCTTACAAACAGTAAGCATTGTGCCCCCGATTTTAAATTGTGGAAAGGGATCGAGGTGAGAGGAAACGACGAAGAAAGCCAATTTCCGGAGTATATCGGCCAGGAATGGGTATATCACCAAGGACGTATATTCTTAGATGGTGCTACAATTTCCAATGCTGAAATCGCTGTTGCTACTTTGAAACGCGATGCGGCTGGAAATATATTCTGGCATACAGGTGGCGGTATTGTTACAGCACGTGATTCGGACTTTATCAACAACACCAATGCGCTTACTTTTATTCCTTACAAGCCTGGCAATCGCAGTTGGTTTACAGCTTGTAATTTTATTATTAATGCCGAATACCTGCCCGGTACCACATTTTATAAACATGTTGACCTAAATGAAGTGTATGACGTACGTTTTACGGCATGTGATTTCAGCCTTAGCTCACACCCTGATGTATCTTCCAGCAACCAGGCCATTGCCGCCTATAATAGCTCCTTCCGCGTATTGTCAAATTGCACATCCATGACCTCGCCATGCCCTGAGGAAAACATTGAGCCAACGCAATTTACCGGATTTTATCGGGCTATTGGTGCGTATAACACAAACCTTACTGGTAACATTGGCTTTTATGTTGACAATGCTGTGTTTAATGCTAACAAAACGGGTATATATGCATCAAACACTTATGGTGCCGTAGTTACTGACAACAAATTCTTAATCGGCAGTAATCGCGCCGATTGCGAAAAGTGTAGTAAATCAAGTGCTTTGGGCATTGACCTAATGACCTCCATTAATTTCGTGATAGAAAATAACGAGTTCAGCAAACATAGCACAGCCGACCCGGGCGATTACGTAGGCATCAGGGTAACAGCTTGCCCTTCTGTGGATGATGATATCTACCGCAACCAGTTCAATGGCTTGAGTGTAGGAAATATGGCTGTTGGTGTTAACAGAAGTACGTCTTCGAATGATGCAACAGGAGTATCCTATCAATGCAATGAGAATGAACTGAATGATATTGATTTTTGGGTGAAAGATTTTTCAGCGCAATCACAAATCAGAGGAAATGTAGGCGAACAGCTTCTGGCCTCTGGCAATACGCTAACTGACCCTGCTTTTGCTACCATTCAATTCCTGAATGACTATACGCAGTACATTAACTATTATTATGTAGAACTTGACAATCAAGCGCTAACTGAATACAATGATATTTATGTTGTACCTATTTTGGCATCGAACCCCAATCCCTGTTTGCCGGAGCATGGCAGTGGTGGAGGCGGTATTTCGCTCTCGGATGCGGAGAAAACTGCATTGGAGCTTGAATATGCAGATGGTTTAGCTGATTACAACAGCGTTGAAGCTTTGTATAACTCACTGCTCGATGACGGCAATACACAGGCCGAAATTGCAAGCCTGCAAGCCGCAACACCTGCCGATATGTGGACACTTCGCAGTAAGCTACTTGGCACATCGCCGCATCTTTCAGATGAGGTATTGAAACAAATGGCCGACAGGGCTGATGTATTTCCCGATGCCGTGCAGTTTGAGGTATTGGCATCCAATCCGGAAGAGTTGCGCAAAGAAGAGTTGATGAGCTACCTAGAGCAAAAAAGCGATCCACTGCCTGAATATATGCTTGAAATACTCAGACAGGTTGCTACAGGTTCCTCCTACAAATCGGTGCTGCAGAGCCAGATGTCATTCTACCAGGAGAAATACGTAAAGTCAGCACAGTGTATCATCCGCAGTTTGCTTTTCGACAGCATAACCGACTACAACCAACTCAGGCAATGGTACGACAATATAGGCGGTTACCAAATGGATTTACAAATTGTGAATACCTGGATAGCCGAAGGAGCTTATGATGTGGCAGTTGATTTTGCCGAAGTATTGCTGGCCATGCACCAGCTGGAAGGAGATCAGCTGACAGCACACGAAGAATACATGAGTCTGTTGGAAATGTCTGTTGACCTGGAGCAGCAAAACCGGAACATTATGCAGCTGACCGCAGAGGAGCTGGCCATGATCAGCACACTGGCCCAAACCGCAAGTCCTCATGCCCAAAGCAAAGCCAGGGCAATGCTTGAATATGCCTACGGTGAGCATTACTTTGAATGCCCGGATGTACCCGAATCGGTTGTCTTTAAATCAACAAAACCCATTTCTGCTGACAAGCTGGCCGAAGCTATGGGTCTGCAACTCAAAGCTGAACCAAATCCGGCAACTGAGTGGACACAGTTTAAATGGCAATTACCAACCGATGAAGAAAATGCTAGCTTGGAAATTTATGATGGCATGGGAAGGCTATTGCAAAGCATTCAATTGCAAGGCAATCAAGGTGTTCGATTACTCGATACCCGTAAGTTGCCTGCTGGCATCTACAGCTGTGTGCTACAGGCAGCCGGAATGCAAAAAACCGTGAAGTTAGTTATCCATTAGTCTTCACAGTTTCCCTCCAGGCCTCAGTCTGGAGGGAAACATTAATTTTAAAATATGAAAACCAATAAAATCTATATTTTTTTATCTGCCTTGTTTCTGATTGTTTTCCTTAACAGTACTGCTTTGCATGCCCAGGATAACTGGCAGATCAGCTGGCAGCAGTGTTATGGAAGCGAATGGGATGAAGAAGCAGTTGCAATTACTGAAACGTCTTATGGATATCTGGTATTGGCAAATATTAAAAATTTTGATCCCAACTTTGATTATTTTTGGGATGCAGTTGTTTATCATATTGATAAGAAAGGTAATCTTTTATGGAAGCGTATTTATGGCGGATCAAATGGCGAATATCCCGGAGATATACTATCTGACAAGCAGGGTAATTACTATATAAGTATTGAAACATTTTCTAACGATGGCGATGTGCAGTCAGTTTACCACGGTGGTGGAGATCGATGGATCGTAAAAATCGACATTGAGGGCAATATCATCTGGGAACGATGTTATGGGGGCAGCAAAGATGACTATCCTGGTCGCCTGAAACTGCTAAGTGACGGAAATATACTCGTATATAGTGCCACTTTTTCTTCTGATGGGAATGTTCCGGTTAATTATGGTGGCCTTGATAACTGGTTATTGATTATTAATCCTGATGGAGAAATATTGCATAGCAAAGTTTTTGACTGTATATTACACAATAATATTTTCGACATCACTCAAACAAGAGATGGGGGTTTCTTTTTTGCCAGTAAAGTTGGTATGGTTGAAGGCATGGTTGAAGGAGACTACCATGGAGGGCTATACGATGTTTGGGCTGTTAAGCTGGATGCTGAGCTGGAAATTGAATGGCAAAAGTTGTACGGCGGAAGCGGTTCAGACTACGGGATG
>CAZOEV010000285.1:0-4502 GCA_964578915.1 uncultured Lentimicrobiaceae bacterium | reverse complement strand
CAGAATAAAGTCCACCCCAAAACGAGAAATTCAATGGCGTAAAAATTACGGCAAGCACAGTTCCAATAGCCGTCATGCTAACGGAAAGCTCTACATTGGCTTTAGCTACGCTGGAAATAAAATTAGAAATATTGCCGCCCGGACAGGAAGCGACAAGCAGCATCCCAAATGCCACCGAGGGAGTAATATAATCATCGAATAACCAAACCGCTAAAAAAGTTAAGGCAGGCAGCAACAAATACTGGCTTCCTAAGCCTACAATTACTCCTTTGGGATGCAAAAAAACTCGCTTAAAATTTTCAGTCTTTATACCCAAAGCCACGCCAAACATGATAAATCCGATGGTAATATTCATCAGATGCAAGCCTGCTTGGCTAAAATTTAGTCGGATATGATCGAGCAGGAGTAAATCTTCGTGCATGTGGCTTATCTATTATAAAACAGGCCGCTAAATTAGAATAATCTGGTGAAACAGATACAAATCAGTTTTTTTGCCTGACTTTCAAGCTTCAACAACTACTGTAAGATCATTGAGTTGTACTTTATCGCCTGCGCGTATTTTTTTACGTTTTTCGGTAGCAATTTCTTCATTTACAAGCACTTCACCATTCAAAATTAATTGATTGGCATCGCCCCCGCTTTGTGCAATTCCGGTAAGCTTGAGTAATTGATTGAGTTGAATAAACTCATGTCCTTCGAGCTGAAAAGTTTCCATAAAATTGATTTGTTGCAAAGGTAGTTTTTCAGTAGAGATAAAAAAATCCCCTTTGCCTGTGTAGCAAAAAGGATTTTAGAAAATTCGACCCAAACAATCAAGATAAGCAAATCAACCAAAGTCAAATCTCACCTTGCTAACTGCTTCTGGAGGTCCTTTTCTAAAACAAAAACGTATCTTATCAGTAAATAAAAATCAAGTTGTATAAACCGAATTAAATAACACATAATCGGTTGTTAAATCGGTTCCCCAAGCGGTAGCAGTTTTTTTACCATTTTTCATATCAATTTCAATCACCAGATGCGATTCGCGCAGCATTTGTTTCATCAGGCGCTTATCGTATTCGAGTGGTTGGCCGTGATCAAGCACTTTTATCACCTTTATCTCTGAGCCAATATATAAGCTTACCCTTTCGTAATCAAATGGAACACCGGCATTTCCAGCTGCTGAAACAATACGTCCCCAGTTGGGATCGCGGCCATACATCGCAGTTTTCACCAAAGATGAAGTAGATACTGCTCGCGCGATAATTTTTGCGATTTTTTCATTAGGCGCGTTTGTCACCTTATAAGTGATAAACTTGGAAGCACCTTCTCCGTCAGAAACAATCAACTTAGCGAGATGTAACATTAAGTCTTCCAAATTTTTACGAAAAACCGGATAATCAGGATCGTTTCTTGAGCTAATCTGACTGTTTTTCGCTTTGCCATTGGCCAACACAAAAACAGTATCGTTGGTAGAAGTATCACCATCAACAGTAATCATATTAAAGGTGCGATCAACAAGCTCTTTGAGTGTTGATTGCAACAGTTCGGGCGTTATAGCAGCATCTGTGGCAATAAATGCAAGCATGGTTCCCATATTGGGGTGTATCATACCCGAACCTTTGGCAATTCCACCCATATTAACCTCACATTCATCCAGTTGAAACTCCACAAAACCTTCTTTTGGAAAGGTGTCGGTTGTTAAAATTGCATTGGCAGCAAATGAGCCTGCGCTTGATTTACTACATAATTTTGGCACACTATTTTTAATTCCTGCCAGCACATCATCTACCGGAAATGGCTCACCAATAATTCCTGTTGATGCCACCAAAACTTGGTTCAAGTCCACGCCTAGCGCTTCGGCAGTTGTGGCGGCCATAGCTTCGGCAGCAAGACGACCCTGCTCACCCGTGCAGGCATTTGCATTGCCAGCATTCACTATAATGGCGCGTGCAATTCCTTTAGCTGATTTTATATGCTTTTTAGAAACTTTGATGGGTTCGGCAATCACTTTATTTTGGGTAAACACGGCAGCAGCACTGGCCGGAACTACTGAATAAATCAACGCCAAATCACGCCTCAGCGATTTTACTCCGCTATGCGCTCCCCAACATTCAATTCCTCTTACATTTGTTATGTTTTTAATCATGGCTTTTAAAGTTTTGGTAACTTTCTATTTATGTTTTTCTGATGTATTTTTATTAGTAGTATTTTGCTGCTACGGATGCATCGGCACTTGTTGCAAAGCCGTTTTCTCATCAAAATCGAACATGATATTCATGTTTTGAACAGCCTGTCCGGCAGCACCTTTTACCAGATTATCAATCACACTTACCAGAATAATATTGTTGGTAACAGCATCGTAATCCACAAAAATATTGCAATAATTACTTCCACGAACATCCTTTATTGCAGGCGGATTTTCGCATAGGCGAACAAAAGGTTTATCCTGGTAAAAATCTTTAAACAACTGTTTTAGAGGCGCTTCCTCAATATTTGATTTGGGCTGCACATAAATTGTTGATAAAATTCCTCGATCAACAGGTAGCAAATGAGGCGTAAATTGTATCGTGCTTTTATCCTTTGAAAAGCGATCTAAAACTTGTTTTATTTCGATGGTATGCCGGTGTTTTTTCAGACCATAAGCCTTGAAATTGTCGTTCACATTTGAAAACAGATTGGTTTCTTTGGGTTTAATACCGGCTCCTGAAACGGAAGATTTTGCATCGATAATAACTCTTTCCGAATCAATTAAGCCTGCCGAAACGAGTGGTGCCAATGGCAAAATAGATGAGGTAGGATAGCAACCAGGATTGGCCACCAGCCGAGCTTTACTGATTTTATCGGCATACAATTCCGGGAGACCATAAACGGCCTCTTCAAAAGCTTCTTTAAAAGTATGTTCTTTGTTATACCATTGCGCATAAGTTTCTGGATCGTCCAAGCGGAAATCTCCCGATAAATCAACAATACGG
Organism: uncultured Lentimicrobiaceae bacterium; assembly: GCA_964578915.1. GTDB lineage: Bacteria > Bacteroidota > Bacteroidia > Bacteroidales > F082 > UBA5536. The sequence continues at coordinate 1,548 of CAZOEV010000285.1, read as the reverse complement.
AATTTTTGCAGCTTAAACTTGCGCACATATTCCATTGAGACGCCATGCGGCAAAGCCAAAAAAACTAAATCCAAATCCATGTCGATTATTTCATCAGCAGAAACGAGTTTTTGATCCATAATTCCCCTGAAAAAAGGATGCAGATCAGAAAAAGCTTTTCCGCGGTGGCTTTCAGAGGTAATTGCTTTGATTTCAACTTCTGGGTGATTTACCAAAATTCTTACGAGTTCGGAGCCGGTATATCCAGAAGCTCCGACTATTCCAATGTTTTTCATTGTTATATGTTTTCTAATGTTTCTTTAAAAATTTTAATCGCCTGATTTAATTCATCTTGTGTAATATTTAGTGGCGGCACAATCCGCACAATATTACCAGCGGTGCTGTTTGCCATCAGGCCATTTTCGAGTAATTTGGCAACCAAGGCTTTGGTGTCAAAGCTAAATGCTATGCCCATCATCAGGCCAAGGCCTTTTATGGCTTTGATATCGGGATGGTTTAAGTTTTCAAACTGCCGTTTCAACCAGTGTCCTTTTTCTTTGGCAGCATTTATTAACTTCTCTAACTCAATGGTTTCAAGCACTGTAAGCGCTGCCGTTGCCGCCAGCGGATTACCGCCAAAAGTCGTTCCATGTCCGCCATAATGCATGGCATTATTTACTTTTTCGGTACACAAAACCGCACCAATTGGGAAGCCGCCGCCCAATCCTTTGGCCAGCGTCATAATATCGGGCTGTACCTCAAAATAATCCTTGGCAAACCAATAACCAGTGCGCGCGATTCCTGATTGTATCTCGTCAAAAATCAGCAAAATATCACGCTCATCGCAAAGCTGTCTTACACCTGTTAAAAAATCTTTGTCTGCCATATTGATGCCGCCTTCACCCTGAATCGGCTCAATAATTATAGCAATGGTATCCTTATCGGCATTGGCTTTCAGTGCCTCCAAATCGTTAAAAGGAGTTTCTGCAAATCCCTGAGGAACAGGCGCATAACCTTCCTGATAATTGGGATTTCCCATGGCAAGCGTCGCAAGCGTGCGGCCATGAAATGAACCGCTCATATAGAGTATTTTCGACTGTCGTTTATTAACGTGAGCATATTTTCGGGCAAGTTTCACGGCACCTTCTATAGCTTCTGCCCCGCTATTGGTTAAAAAAACACGATCGAGGCCTGAAATTTCCGTCAGTTTTTTGCTGAGCAAAGCCTGTGGTTTTGTCAGGAAAAAATTAGACACGTGCATAAGCTCGGCAGCCTGTTTACTGATGGCTTCAACCAGCTTTGGATGGGAATGGCCGAGCGTATTTACTGCAATTCCAGCTAAAAGGTCTATATATTCTTTTCCGTCAGTATCCCAGAGCTTTGCGCCATGTCCTTTGTCGATGACGATGGGATAACGTTTAAAAACTTGCAGATAATTTTCAGCATCTGTATGTAGATACTGATCTGTAGTAAAATTGTAATCCATTAAATATTAAAGTTTTATTGTAGTGCCAACAGCCAGGTTTTGGCTTAGCCAGCTGATTTGTTCGGGCTTGGTTCCATTGATGA
>CAZOEV010000284.1:0-4506 GCA_964578915.1 uncultured Lentimicrobiaceae bacterium | reverse complement strand
ATCAATCAGCTGAAGGGTTTTCTGCGGCTGCGGCAGGTTGAGCGAAATATCAATGGCATTAAAAAGGTACTCAACGGCAACGTTATCTTGTGGAAATTTGTCAGCATAATTGCTGTATAAGCTAATCAGCTTTTGGGCTGAATCGGCCAGCAAAGTGCCATCCTGTAACAAAACCCTGCTTTCGGCTGACGAAATTTTTTGTTGTAAACTTTGCTGTGTTTCGGGCTGCGTTCCGGGATTGCACGACATCAAAAACAGTAAACTAAAAATCGCGGAAAGGCTTAAAAAGTATTTCATCTGATTGAAATTTAGTATTTATCTAACTTTTTTGCGCAGCCGTGGGAAAAGCATACGATAGTCAACGTCCACCTTTCCTTCGCTAATATCACGGAGTTTTCCTTTTAGCAGCATCTTTTTCAGCACTGGAAGCCTGTCCACATATAAAATGCCGTCAATATGGTCGTATTCATGCTGTATGATACGCGCTAAAATGCCTTTGAAGTTTTCTTCATGTGTTTCAAAATTTTCATCTTGGTAACGCAAGGCAATTTCGGCCGGACGGATCACTTCTTCGTTCATGCCAGGTATGCTTAGGCAGCCTTCGCCCATTGACCATTCTTCGCCGGTTTTTTCCACGATATGTGCATTGATAAAGACTTTCTTGAAATCCTTAGCTTCAGGATGTTCCTCTTCAAAAGGGGAGGCGTCGATCACAAATAAGCGGATCGATTTGTTTATCTGTGGTGCTGCCAAACCCACGCCGACAGCGGCATACATGGTTTCAAACATGTTTTCAATAAGCGATTGAAGTTCAGGGTAATCTGCATCAATATCAACAGCTACTTTTTTTAAAGTAGGATGTCCGTAGGCTGTAATAGGTAAAATCATCGTTTTTTTTGTTCTAAAGCACCCATAAAGGATTGTAAAATCAATGTCGCGCTGATGGTATCAACCATCGCTTTGTCTTGCCGTTTCTTTTTGCCCAGGCCAGCATCAATCATGGTTTGAAATGCCATTGCCGAGGTAAAACGTTCGTCGTAGCGTTGAATATCAAGGTCTGGAAAGGCTCTGCGTAATCTATTCACGAAGGGCTCGATATAGCGCGTGGAATCTGAGGGATTGTTCTGCAAATCGCGCGGCTCACCAATTACCACGGTACTCACGTCTTCACTGGCGAGGTAGGCTTTTACAAAATCAAAGGCGTCGTGGCTTCTAACAGTTTCCAATCCGTTGGCAATTAGCTGAAGCGGGTCAGTAACCGCTATGCCGCAGCGTTTTTGTCCGTAATCAATAGCCATTATTCGTCCCATTCGATTTGAAATTTGTGTCTGCAAAATTACAAAAAGATTTCCGACCTGATGGTTTTGTATTTCAGCATAAAACTCCTGATCTATTATAGGTATTTTGGTCCAGAGAGAAAGAAAAATTTCCCGCAGATTAACGCAGAAGAGAATCAGCGAAAATCAGCGAGAGAAAAATGAAGAAAGTTTCCAACAGATAGCGCAGATTGACGCAGAAAGGAATCAGCGCAGATTAACGCAGAAAGGAATCAGCGAGATCAGCGAAATCAGCGAGAGAGAAAAAAGAAGAAAGTTTCCCGCAGATAGCGCAGATTAACGCAGAAAAGAATCAGCGAAAATCAGCGAGATCAGCGGGAGAAAAAAAATAAGAACTGTTTCCCGCGGATAATGCAGATTGACGCAGAAAAGGATCAGCAATAATCAGCGAAATCAGCGGGAGGCAAAATAAGAAAAGTTTCCCGCAGATAACGCAGATTGACGCAGAAATAGAATCAGCGAAAATCAGCGAGATCAGCGGGAGAAAAATATCAAGAACTGTTTCCCGCAGATAACGCAGATTGATGCAGAAAAAGAATCAGCTAAAATTAGCGAGATCAGCGGGAGAGAAAAAAGAAGAAAGTTTCCCGCAGATAACGCAGGTTGACGCAGAAATAGATTCAGCGAAAATTAGCGAGATCAGCGGGAGAAAAATATCAAGAACTGTTTCCCGTGGTTTAACGCAGAAAAAGAATCAGCGGGGTTCAGCGAAATCTGCGGGAGAAAAAAAGAAGCTTATTTTGGTAATTATCCGATCAATTTATCAATCTCAGCGGCCAGTTTGCGGTCTTTTTCGGTTACTTTATCGCCTTCATCGTGTGTGCTAAGGCTTATGTCAACTTTGTTGTAAACATTAGTCCAAAAGGGATGATGGTTCATTTTTTCGGCGATAAGTGCCACTTGGGTCATAAAGGCGAAAGCAGCAATAAAGTTATCAAAAGTAAAGCTGCGTGTGAGTTTATTGTCTTTTTCTTTCCACATAATATACGTTTTGTATAAGTAACAGCCAAAGAAGTGGTTTGGTTCACTTAGCAGCTTTAAAATATTCTATTACAGCACTTTATTCAAAGCTTCAACAATGGGTTTTGGTTTGGTTTGTAGGCCATCCAATGAAAAAACAATAGAACCGTCTTTGTCCAATACCAGTTTTTTGTTGGCATGGGCAAAAGCACCGTTTTCCATTTGCTCATAACTGATATCTAAAACCAGCGAAATTTCCTTAATCTGTTCGGCATCGCCATGCAGTAAAATCCAATTTTCGCCAAGTCCTTGCGTTTTGGCATATTCTTGCAATCGCTCAGGTGTATCGCGCAAATGGTCAAAACTAATCAACACAAATTTCACATCTTCATGCTTTTTAGTGAGTTCCTTTTCTACCTTTTTAAGGTCGTTCACCATCATCGGACAGGCATATTCACAATGCGTAAACATCATGGTCATTACCACCGGTTTTCCCGTTAAGTCAGCCAATTGAAAAGACTGATTGTATTGATTTTTCCATTGGTGATCAAATTGATAAATTGAGGTTTCAGGAAGCGTTTCCTGTTGTGGTGAGTTTGTTGCTAACATTGGGCTACAGCATGATTTAGCTGGTGTATCTTTTTGGGCTAAAGCCGAAAAAGATACCAATAATGCGAAAGAAAAAATGATTACTAATTTCATAATTCAAGGTGTATTAAATATTATTGTATTGATTTGGCACAACGAAATCCCATTTTGCGGGTGGTATATTTGGCTTTCAGGCTTCCACGATAGGAATAGCGAATAAATGAAACGTAGTCGCTGGCATCACTGGCATTGAGCGAGGCGCTGCCGCAAAACAAACCGGCAATTACGTCTTCACTATTGCGTGAATCATCGTTAGAAACCACGCTATTAAAATCGTAAACCCATTCCCAAACCAGACCATACATATCCGAGATTCCGTATTGATTTTTATAAATACTGCCTACTTCGGCTTGTTTTGGTGTTTTTCTGCTATACCAATCATTGTTGATTTGGGTGAGTGCAGCGCTGTCGGTTTCGCCTTTGGGCAAGGCCAAGGCAGCGTATTCCCATTCGTGCATAGTGGGAAGTCGTTTGTTTTTCCACTTGCAATAAGCGTTGGCGGCAAACCAGGAAACATTTACCACAGGCTCCTTATTGGTTTCCAGACTTTTATCTTCCAAATAATCCTCGGGCCAATGCGAAAGGTAGCCAGAATCGGCAAACAAAGCCTTCACTTTATCAGGAGCCCAACTGGGATTGGCTTTTACAAATACCAGAAAATCGGCATTGGTAACAGCGTATTCGTCCAGCATAAAAGCGTCAATGGCAATCTTTTCTGCTGCACCTTTAATAAAGGGCTTGTAGCTTCCGGCGGGAATCATTTGCATGTTTTCCTGTGCCGGAAGCTGTAGGCCGATAAATAGGCAGCCCAAAAACCAAATTGTCTTTTTTATTGACATATTACTGCTTGTCTCTCCATTCTTTAACATCAGCCGCTTTTACCAATCCGCCACCATTGTCAAACTCATTGTGAATATAGGTTAAAATGCTGGCAACCTGATCATCAGACAGCGAAACAGCAGGCATAATATTATTGTAAGTAGTGCCATTTACTGTAATTTCGCCTTTCAATCCGTCCAATATAATTCCAATTCCTTTATCTGTTCTGGCTTTTAAATAATCAGAATTTACAAGCGGTGGGAAGGTTCCGGCTATGCCGTTTCCGTGGTCCATGTGGCAAGCCATACAATTGGATTTATAAAGGCGTTCGCCAGCTTCCATGCGGTCTTCCAGGCTGAGTTCGGTGATAGGTTCCGTTGCTTCAGGTTTGTCCTGTTTAATCTTTTGAATAGCAGAACCTTCAGGCAGATAGACTTCTTCTTTTTCCTTGCCGGTATAAACATTGTGGTTCTCATCGCCAACAACTTTTATTTGTGCCAAAGCACCTTTGTTGAAAGCCCTAAAAATGCTGTGATCCACCAAATGAAGCGTTCCCGGTACATCACATTTAAACTCAACAATGGCCGAACCGCCAGCAGGAATAAGTGTGGTTTGCACATCATTATTGATTAGTGTGCCGCCTTCAACATATACTTTGTCGAAAATTTCACCAATGGCGTGAAAAGAGGAAACTAGGTTCGGGCCACCATTTCCCATAAATAATCGAACGGTTTCGCCTACC
>CAZOEV010000283.1:0-4513 GCA_964578915.1 uncultured Lentimicrobiaceae bacterium | reverse complement strand
ATGCCCGAAGAATTACCAATGGCCGATAGTATAAAAAAGCTTAAAAAGGCAAAATAATCCAAAAGCATCGAAGTTAACAAAAAGAAAAAATAATGAAAATACAATACGCATCAGATTTACATATAGAATTTCCAGAAAATAAGGAATTCCTGAAGGTTAATCCTATAAAGCCAATTGGCGACATTTTGGTTTTAGCTGGTGATATTGTGCCTTTTGCTGTAATGAATAAACACGATGACTTCTTTAGTTATGTTTCCGACCATTTTGAAAACACCTATTGGATTCCGGGAAATCATGAATATTACTATTCCGACTTGGTAAACAGAACTGGCACTTTTCACGAGAAGATTACAGAAAATGTACATCTACTGAATAATACTGTTATTCACCATGGCGAAGTGGATTTAATTTTTTCTACTTTATGGTCTCACATTGGCATGATAAATCAATGGAAAATAGAAAATAGCTTGAGTGACTTCCATGTGATCAAGTCGGAGGGGGATAAGTTCACGACCTGGCGATATAACCAGATACATGAAGAATGCACCAGTTTTCTCAAAGAAGCACTTATAACTAAAACCAAAAAAAGTGTTGTAGTTAGTCATCACGCACCTACCTTTTACAATTATCCTGAAAAATATAAAGGAGATGCCTTAAACGAAGCTTTTGCAGTTGAATTATTTGACCTTATTGAAGAATCTGAGGCAGATTGCTGGATTTATGGACATACACATCATAATTCTGCTGATTTTAAAATTGGCAACACCCAATTATTGACTAATCAACTGGGGTATGTGAAGTATGGTGAACATAAACTCTTTAATCTAAAATCAATAATATGTCTGTGAATTACTACATATCAACATATTATCGCTGTTTTTGCGCAATATCATACGTCAATGATAATGAGCATAATTTGTGTTATCAAACACACAAACAATACATTAACCATATTAAAAAAAGCTTTCAACTAGATGGACAATAACAATACAAAACCCTGTATAATTACTGCTACTCTGGCTGATCGGGAGATAAAACAAAAGCTTAGGTATCAAACTAATAGTTAATGATATGGAAAAACTAACCCGTCATAGTATTCAATGGTTTTACAATCTGCTGGCAAAAGGCGAATGTGACACGTTGGATTTCAAAGAACAGCTCGAAGATAAAATCGCATTTGGGAAATCACTTAAGAACTATTCTTCCAGTTATGGGGAACTGGCTAAAGATGTAGTAGCTTTTGCAAACAAAAAAGGGGGCTTTTTATTGATTGGTATCGTTGATAGTACAAAAGAAATAAACAAGGATTTTAACTATGATGATTCAAAAGTCTTCGAACTGGTGCGACAAATACAAGACAGAACCAATCCTGCAATTACTTTAAAAACACATTCAATAAAGATTAGTGGAAAAGATATTTTAGTGCTGGAAATTCCTTTTTCTCAACAACTCCATCGTACTTCAAAGGGTGAATATCTGGTAAGATGCAATGATGGAAACAGATATATTGAACCACACGAAATAGCCACCATTCAGGCGGAAAAAGGCTTAATTGTTTATGACCAAAAAACCTGGGATTTGCCCTTTGCAAGCATTCAAGCTGACAAACAAGGTGTCCCGGTTCCCGGATGGCAGGACTTGAACAGAACCCGGGATTTATTCATTCGAATTCAAAGAGAAAAACCACAAAGTCCTTATCTGAAAAACAATTCACCTGAGTTTGTTGAAACTTTAGGTTTGGTTAAAGAAGATCATGGTAAAAATCTTCCAACCACAGCAGGTCTTTTGTTTATTGGAAATCAAAAAGCCCTGAAGGAATTCCCATACAATCAAATAAAATACATCCGTTATTACGAAGATGGAACCTACACACCTTATGAATACAGCGGGAGTTTGATTGAAATGGCAGATGCTTGCTTTGCCCAGTTGAAATCGGAAATCAAACTCAAAGAGTTTCATTTTGGTTTGTTCAGAGAATACATCGAAGATTATCCGGAAGTAGTGCTTCGTGAGTTATTAATTAACGCAATTGCGCACAGAGACTATAGCCGGCAACAAATTATTGAGGTTCGGAAATACCCAAACTACCTGGAATTTGAAAGCCCCGGGCAATTTCCACAAGGCATAAACGAAACAAATTTTTTACGTAAAACCAATCCCCGGAACCCGGGTATTATGGATGTTTTTAGAGAAATAACTTATGCTGAAAAAGCTGGCAGCGGATTTGATAAAATTTTCACGGCTTTACTTTCCAAAGGTAAAAGCCTTCCCAAACCGCAACAAACCGAAGATTCTATCTTAATTAAGGTTGACGCTGATGTGTATTCCGAAAAACTGGCTGAGCTGAGCCTACTATACAAACAAACCACTAAGAAAGACATCGACCTCGAAAAATTGCTGGTTCTAAATAGTATTTACACCGGGCAAAAGCTCACATTTCAACAACTGGAACAATCACCATTTATTAATACTTACCAGTTACGGAAAATACTAAATGAGTTACAGGAATTGGAATTTATAGAAACCACGGGCAGGACTTCTGGCTTAAAATACATCATTCACCGAAGCAAACTGCTTACAACTGATGATAAAATTAGTTATACCAAACTTAAAAAGCAGGAAAAGGCTCGTCAGATCGAAGCCATTATCCGTTATTTAGATACAGCAGATGAAATTGACAATGAAGCTGCAAGAAAACTACTAAACATCCCCGATACCAATGCCTCATATATATCGCGATTGTTTGCCGAAATGATCCAAAAGGAACAGATTATTGTAGCCAAAGAAATTAAACACAACCAAAGAACGTACAAACTTAAAGGATGACTGCAAAGATAAAAACCATGATAATCAATGTTTTAAAAAATTCTTCTTTGCAATCTTCTTTGCAAAAACGGCTAATTAGCACATGCTATACAAGCGGTTTTTATTCGCAATCTTCTTTGCAAACGCAAGCGCTTTTGCAAACGCTTTGCAAAGAAAACAACTCTGATTGGCAGCCCATTATAAAAACACCCTTTGCGCACCCCTTTGCAGAAACCACCAACTTAAGAAAAGCATGAACATAGAAAATAACAATACGAAACCCTTTTACAATACTACTATTCCGAGTGATTGGGAGGTGAAAAAACTGGGAGCACTTGTTGAAATAATTAGCGGTAACAGCCCTTCTCTTTTTAATCTGAAAAATGAGGGAAAGTATCCTTATTTAAAAGTCGAAGATTTAAATAATTGTGAAAAATATCAAGAAACGAGTCGTGAATATTCAGATGATGAGAAATGTATTGTGCCACAATACTCTGTAATATTCCCCAAAAGAGGAGCTGCAATTTTAAATAATAAAGTTCGTATTAATACTTTAGAAGTTCAAATGGATAGTAATTTAATGGCGATTTATTCTAATTCTCAAATTCTAAATCACGAGTATTTATATTATCAAATAACGTTTGAGAAACTTTATAAAATTGCTGATACTTCAACAATACCTCAAATTAATAATAAACATATTACACCATATTCTATAAAGCTCCCCCCGCTCCCTGAACAACGCACCATTGCAAAAGCCCTAAGTTTAATGGACTCTGCCATTAACAAAAACAACCAAATTATTGCCCAAAAAGAGCTACGCAAAAAATGGCTCATGCAAAATTTATTAACGGGTAAAAAACGATTAAAAATTAATGGAGAATTGAAAATTGATAATGGAGAATGGAAGGAAGTTGCACTTAAGGATTTATTTGAAAGGGTAACAAGAAAAAATGGAGAGAAAAATACTAACGTAGTTACAATTTCGGCACAAAGAGGCTTCGTTCGACAAACTGATTTTTTCAATAAAAATATAGCTAGTGAATTACTTGATAACTATTTTCTAGTGGAAAAAGGAGAGTTCTGCTACAATAAAAGCTATTCCAATGGCTATCCTAAAGGAGCTACGAAAAGGCTTAACGATTTCGACAAGGCTGTTGTAACAACTCTTTACATCTGTTTTGGAATTAAAGATAAAAGTAAAACTTCTGGAGAATTTTTTGAGCAATTTTTTAATGCGAACTATTTAGACCGTGGGCTTACTAAAATTGCTCATGAAGGAGGTAGAGCTCATGGGTTACTTAATGTAACACCTTCAGATTTTTTCTCATTAAAAATTACTGTACCAAAATACGAAGAACAAACTGCCATAGCTAAAGTATTACAAGCAGCCGATAAAGAAATAGAATTACTAAAAGCAAAAACCGAAAAATTGAGAGAGCAGAAAAAGGGGATGATGCAGGTGTTGTTAACAGGAAAAAAACGATTAAAAATTTACTAGTATGGATTATTATCGATTTTTTTTGAGTTGTTCCGGATTCAACCTAAATGATGGCTGGTTTTTGATTGTTGGTTCAGTATTTAAACCCGACCCCAAAAGTATATTGGTTGTGGCTACAAAAGAAAAGAATGGTTGCACATTCGACAAAATTGAACAACTGGATAAAACATCCTATAAAATTTTTGTAAAGGATATTACAAGAGAGCA
>CAZOEV010000282.1:0-4567 GCA_964578915.1 uncultured Lentimicrobiaceae bacterium | reverse complement strand
CAGCCATCAGAATAAACTTTTTTACCCGCTCAATCTGGTCAAGTTGTCTATTTTTTTCGTTGATTTCTTTTTCAATACGGCTGATAATAAGCGGGTCTTGAATGCTTTTGGCGGGGCCTTCGTAGGCTTTTCCTTTCACAGCACACCAGGATTTTATATGCGCAAAGTCAGGAATAACAATAGCGGCTGCAAAATTTTTGCCTTCGCCAACCACCATGGCTTGCTCAATAAATGCGGATTCTTTTAGCTTGTTTTCAACCTGTTGTGGCGCAACATATTTCCCGCCTGAGGTTTTGAATATTTCTTTTTTGCGGTCGGTGATCCGTAAAAATTTATCTTCAAAATGGCCAATATCGCCGGTATGCAGCCAGCCTTCAGCGTCAATTATTTCGGCGGTGAGGTCTGGGCGTTTAAAATAGCCAAGCATCACGTTTGGCCCTTTAGCTAGAATTTCGCCATCTTCTGCAATTTTTATCTGAACGCCCGATAAAGCAGGGCCTACTGTACCAATTTTTACGCCATCTGGCTGAAAGTTGCCAACTGCAATCACAGGTGAAGTCTCAGTGAGGCCGTAACCTTCAATGATCTGAAAGCCCGCCGCCCAAAAAACGCGGGCGATGCGTTCCTGCAAACTTGCTCCGCCGCTTACGATGGCGTTTAAGTTTCCGCCAAAAGCTTCGTGCCATTTGCTAAGCACCAGCTTACGGGCAACTGCCAATTGCATCTGATACCAAAAGCTTCCCTTTTGCCAAGGCTCATACTGTTCGCCTATACGCAGCGCCCAGAAAAAGATGCCTTTTTTTAGGCCTTTCAAGCTTCTGCCTTTGAGAATGATCTTTTCGTAGGTTTTTTCAAGCACACGGGGCACAGCCGTAAACATTTCTGGTTTGGCATCACGGATGTAGTCACCAATTTTTTCCAGATCATCACAATAATAGATGGTGGCGCCGTGGCGCTGATAGGTGTAGTTCATAATCCGTTCCAGCACATGGCAAAGTGGCAAAAAGCTAAGCACGCGACTCACCGGATTATGCTTCAAAACTTCGATGGTGGCCGTGGAATTGCTCATCACGTTGATATGCGAAAGCATCACGCCTTTGGGGTTTCCGGTGGTTCCCGAGGTGTAAATTAGTGTCGCCATTTCATCGGCATGAATAGAAGCTTTGATGCGTTCAAGTTCATTGCTGCGCTTTGAATTTTTACCCAACTCAATAAGTTCAGTCCAGTTGGGTAGCCCGTCCACTGCCTCAATGCTGTAAATCGCTTCCAGCGTGGACACTTCGCTCACCACTTCCTTGATGCGTGCATGATATGCAGTGTCGGAAACAATGATGTATTTTACCTCGGCATCATTGAAAATAAATTGGTAGTTATTATCGCTAATAGTCGGGTAAATAGGAACTTGCACAGCGCCAATCTGTAGTAGCGCCATGTCGATAAAATTCCATTCGGGACAATTTTTTAAAATAGTAGCAATTTTATCGCCCTTTTTGATGCCTGATTCCAGCAAGCCGAGGCTTAGTTCATCAACAATTTTAGTGTAGATAGAAGCCGTGATTTTTTGCCATTGGCCGTCAGTTTTAGCGGCAAAGATCTCTTTTGTAGCATTTTCAAATTTTCTGAATGGGATTAGGATATCAAAAATACGGGTGTTTTCCATGTCAAATTTATTGTTGATTGAGAAGATTGAGTATTTTAATTGCTATAAATTTTATCGATCTGAGCGATATATTTTTGTGAGATAAAGCTTCTTTTGAGCTTTAGATTAGCGGTCAATTCGCCAGATGCTACTGTCCATTCGTGATCTGTCAGTTCAAATTTCTTGATTTTTTCAGTATCACCAAAATAGCTATTAAAATGTTCTATTTCTTTCTTAAAGCGCTGAATGATTTCTTTTTGAGAGATAATTTCGCCATCGGAAGTATATGTTATGTTTTTGATTTTGCAATAGGAACGAAGGTGCTCAAAGTTTGGGACTATCAATGCTGCCGCAAACTTCTGGTTTTCACCTATCACCATTACGCCATCAATAAAGGGCGATTCCTTGAAACGATTTTCGATAAGTGCCGGACTGATATATTTTCCCATGGAGGTTTTAAAAATCTCTTTTATCCGTCCGGTAATACGCAAGTGGCCAGATTCTTCTACATGTCCCACATCGCCGGTATGAAACCAGCCATCGGGCGTGATGGCTTCGGCGGTCATCTCTGGGTTTTTGTAGTAGCCTTTCATCACATTAGGGCCTTTGACCAAAATCTCGCCTTCATCTGCAATTTTTACTGTAACTTTTTTCACCATCTTGCCTACAGTCCCAAACTTTGTGCCGCCCTTTTCCAGCGTGTTTACTGCTATCACTGGCGATGTTTCGGTGAGTCCGTAGCCTTCCAAAATGGGAATCTGTGCTGCAGTAAAAACTTTTATCAGCCGCGGCTGAATGGCTGCACCACCCGAAACAATCACGCGCATCTCGCCTCCTAATGCTTCGCGCCATTTACTGAAAACTAGTTTGTTGGCAATGGCCAGCTGGATTTTATGCGGTAAACGGTTTTTGCCTTCTTCTTTATAATTAAGTCCTAAATTTACAGCCCAAAAGAAAATTTGTTTCTGCAAGCCGCTTAGCTTAAGTCCTTTGGCTATAATCTTATCGTAAATTTTTTCGAGCAAACGAGGCACAGTCGTTAAAATTTGCGGCGATATTTCGCGGATATTATCGGCAATGGTGGCCATATTTTCCGCATAATAAATACTTACGCCTAAGTATAAATAGGTGTAAATATTGGTGCGTTCATACACATGGCAAAGTGGTAAATAACTTAGCGCCCGACAGTTTTCATCAACAGGAAAATAGGTGTACACAGCATCCACGTTGCTCAAAATATTGTTGTGCGACAGCATCACACCTTTAGGTGTTCCGGTTGTTCCTGAAGTATAAATTAAGGTAGCTATCTCATCTGCTTCGACTGCCGCTTTAGCCGTTTCAAGCAGTTCGGGATTTCTGTTGGCAGCGCCCAAACTGATAAGCTCGCTGAGATGCTTCAAGCCTTCGGTGGTTTTAAAGCTATATACTTCGAGCACATTATCTATTTCGGGCAGAATATGTTCGATTTTACGAAAAAGCTCTTTGCCTGCAACAAACAAATATTTTACGTCGGAATGATTTAAGATGTGTTTGTAGTCTGATTCACTGATGGTTGGATATATCGGAACGTGAATGGCACCGGTTTGTAAAATAGCCAGATCAATAAAGTTCCATTCGGGACAATTATTGGAAATGGTGGCAATTTTGTCGGCTTTTTTTATGCCCAGATGCAGCAGCGCATAACTGATGTCGTCAACAATTTCTCTGAATTTTTTAATGTCGTATTTTACCCATTGGCCTTCATCTTTGCCTACCAAAACATCGTCTTTAGGCTTGAATTTGCTTTCGTAATGAGGCAATAAATCAAAAATGCGCGTAATACTGTTGTCCATAGCTGGTCTTTTGTGATGCTGGTAAAAGCTTAGTCTGTAGCCCGCTGGCTAATGCGTTGGCAATATTAAGTAAAAAAATAATAACAGCTATCGTGTTGATTAGCTGTTTATTTTTCGATTGAAATGAACCGCGCTGGCTTGGGCCGTGGGCATTATCACCATATCGTTGATGTTTACGTGTGGCGGCACATTCGCCATATACCATAGCGCTTCAGCAATATCGGCAGGGCTTAGCGGTTTAAATCCGTCGTAAACTTTACCGGCTTTATCCTGATCTCCTTTGAAACGTACCAGTGAAAACTCTGTTTCGGCAGCTCCCGGCGCCAACTGTCCCACGCGGATTCCATGTGGGAGCAAATCTATCCGCATTGCTTTAGTAAGTCCGTCTATGGCGTGTTTTGTGGCGCAATACACATTGCCGCCCGGGTAAGCTTCTTTGCCGGCAATGCTGCCTATATTGATGATATGGCCAAAACCTTGCTCAATCATCAGCGCCGAAATAGCCCTCGAAATATAGAGCAATCCTTTTACATTGGTGTCGATCATGCGTTCCCAATCATCCACAATGCCCTGCTGAATTGGGCTGGTGCCAACGGCAAGTCCTGCATTATTGATCAATAAATGGGGCTTGATGTTATTTTCTCGTAAGAAATCCGCTAATCTATCACCGCTCTCGGCTTTGCGCACATCCTGCTGAAGGATAAATGTTTTTTGTCCGAAATCGCTTTCAAGCTGTGCTTTCAGACTTTCGAGTTTTTCTTTTCTTCTGGCGGTCAGTACTAAATTCCAACCGCCTTGCGCAAACTGTTTGGCTGCAGCTTCTCCAATGCCGCTGCTGGCACCGGTAATGATTACCGTTTTTATCTGTTTCATAGAATTTATTTTGAGCGGCAATTTACTAAAATTACTGTTTATAAAGCAGTAGAGAAAATTCAGCAAAAATCAGGAAAAGTTTCCCGCAGATTGCGCAGATCAGCGCAGAAAAAGAATTAGCGAAAATCAGCGAGGTCAGCGGGAGAAGAAAATCAGGAAAAGTTTCCCGCAGATAACGCAGATCAACGCAGAAAAAGAATGATCGACAATTGGCAAGATCAGT
>CAZOEV010000281.1:0-4579 GCA_964578915.1 uncultured Lentimicrobiaceae bacterium | reverse complement strand
AAAATCTGTGATAACAAAATTGCTCTGACTTGTATCTCAGAGTTTATTAGCTTCAGCTGAGCGATAAATATAGTTAAACAAATGCGTTACGTATATTCGTTGAATATTATACAGGTAATCGACAGGCAACAAAAACCAAGCTGCTTTGTTAATTCCATATCCTAGCTTAGTTGTAGCTTTGCAATCAAATTCTGAATTAACATGTACCGATTTTCGCGCGCTTTTCTTTTATTGCTTGTCTTACTTTTAGGAATAAACACGGTTTCTAGGGCTGCTTATTTGCTTATCCCGATGGACGAAACACAAACCAATCACCTCAAGGCTTACGGCATTGCTTTTTGGGTGCTGGAGCGTGAGGTGGAGATAAGCTGGCTACTTAATTATCGCGGTGGCAGCTATCTTATGCCGCATCACGCGATGTTTGAAAAAGAATGTAAGCTGCGTAATGTTAGTTATCAAGTAATTGCCGATGTGCAGGCCAATGCCATTCTCAGCGAAATTGCTGATCCGGGCAAAAACATGGACGAGATGAAACTACAAAAAGTTCCACGAATTGCTGTTTATTCTCCAAAAAATAAGCTTCCATGGGACGATGCCGTAACCTTGGTGCTGACTTATGCGGAAATACCTTACGATATTATTTATGACGATGATGTGCTGGGCGAAGCGCTTCCCATGTACGATTGGCTGCATCTGCATCACGAAGATTTTACGGGTCAGTTTGGGAAATTCTGGGCCCGTTATCGCCATTTTCCCTGGTATCAGGAAGATGTGCAAAGTCAGCAAGAAACTGCCGAAAGACATGGCTTTCAAAAGGTTTCGCAACTAAAACTTGCTGTGGTAAAAAAAATCCGTGAGTTTGTAGCTGGCGGAGGATATATGTTTGCGATGTGCTCTGCTACTGATAGTTATGATATTTCCCTTTCGGCGGATGGGCTTGATATTTGCGATGTGATGTTTGACGGCGACCCAATGGGAGCTGGCCATCCGAAAATGCTCAATTACGACAATTGTTTTGCTTTTACAGATTTTACACCCTCGACGAATCCACAGGAATACGAGATTTCGGACATTGATGTAACCAATTATCGCTCGCGTAGTATCAATGAGCGCAATGATGTGTTTAGTCTCTTTGATTTCTCAGCTAAATGGGATCCTGTTCCAACAATGCTTACTCAAAATCATGAGCAGCTCATCAAAGGTTTTATGGGACAAACCACGGCTTTTAACAAGGATTTGGTGAAGTCGGAGGTGATTGTATTGGGTGATAATATCGCCTTCAACGAAGACCGTTATATTCACGGCAGCTTTGGCAATGGTTTCTGGACTTTTTTTGGTGGCCACGATCCGGAGGATTATCAACATTTGGTAGGCGACCCACCGACAGAATTGGATATGTTTCCCAATTCGCCCGGCTACAGACTTATCCTGAATAATGTATTGTTTCCGGCGGCTAAGAAAAAGAAACAAAAAACCTGATTAGACTTTGATAAGAAAAGGCCAAATACTACGTTACTCTCATTTTTGAAACAGTCGTTTACCAAAGTAAACTCCTTGTTTTCAAAAACTTCGAAAGCCTTGTCTTTGGCTTTTTCTTATCAAAGTCTTAGGAGAGAAATGGGACTGATTAGCGCAGCATCCAGTCGTCAAAGGTGAGCATAAAAGGCATATCACCTAGCTGCATCCGTGCTCCTTTATTGCAAAGGGTATCCACAGCAGCATACTCCATCTCCGCCAGGCCCGGGTCTAATCCGGAAAAATTGAACTGGCCGTTGCCGCCTTTTACGATGCCGCAATCAGGCCTAAAGGTGAAAGGGCTGGAAGAGATTAAATCCACCACATCACCATTATAATTCGTCATGCTAAGGTCCGCCTCAATGCGGATAATCTCATTGTCAAAAGAAAACCATTCACTGTCGGGCCATTTTTCCCAGTCGTAACGAATTGTGCCATTTACATTGATGCTTTTTGTGCCTGTTGTGTCGGTAAGTTGCACATTAGTAAGCTGTTGTTCAAAAATATAATGTCCGTCAGCTACTGAAACCAGTTCCATTTCGACAGCAGCAGTGCTAAACTGATTAGCTGGAAATTTGAGTTCAGCAAAAAAATTGAAATCCTGAAAGCTTATCGAACTTATTGCACCTTGCTGAAGCGGAAGCGTATCGGTTTCAATAAATATTTTACCTCCACGGTAGCGCTCATAAAAATCATAAACAGCTTCAAAATAATCAATGCGGTAATTTAATTTATCGCTCACCCTGTTTAAACTAGCTTGTCCTTGGTCAATAGTTGCGCGGCCGGTATTAGTAAGATCCTCACTTTTTAAAGCCTTAAAATAAGAAACCGTCAGCTGGATTATATTGTGTTTTTGCAATAGTAAATTTTGGGCAGCAAAGGCTTGTCGTTGGTAGCTAATTTCTTCGCTTTCATTTTTTTTGCAGGCTCCAAGGCCAATAAACAGTAGTAAGGTAATGGAAAGTATTGCAAAAAGGGATATTTTACGCATTATTTTTTCTTTCGTAGGTTTCAAATCTATAAACGAAGTTTACTTGTGAATCATTGTCCATCACTTCTTTTTCGGTCATTTCCCAAGCTTTAAAATCAATTGGTGGAAAAAAAGTATCAGCCTCATAATCAGCTTCAATGATGGTCAGGTAAAGCTTGTCGGCCAGTCCCAGAAACTGCTCGTAAATACTACCACCCCCAATTATAAACACTTCGGTCTCATTTTCAACCAAAGTTAATGCTTGCTTAATGTTTTCGGCTTTTTCCACCCCATTGGGGATTTCTGTAAGCCGCTCGCTCAAAATGATATTTCTGCGTTTAGGTAAAGGGCCGTTCGGCAGCGATTCAAGGGTTTTGCGACCCATAATTACAGTGTGACCGCTGGTTAGCGCTTTAAAACGTTTCAGGTCAGCTGAAAGGTGCCAAGGCATTTCGTTATTGTTCCCGATAGCGCGGTTTTCGGCCATAGCAACAATGATGGATATAATAGGTTTTGAAGGCATAAAAATCAAGTGTTAGACAGCGATTTCAGCTTTAATTGAAGGATCGGGATCATAGCCTGTCAATTGGAAATCTTCGAATTTAAAGTCAAAAATATTTTTTGTTTCAGGGTTTAAGTGCATCTGCGGCAGCTTTTTAGGCTTTCTGCTTAGTTGTAAATTCACCTGCTCAAAATGGTTGCTATAAATATGAGCGTCACCAAAGGTCATGATAAGTTCGCCGGGATTTAGGTTTGTAACCTGCGCAATCATTAGCGTTAGCAAGGCGTAGGAGGCGATATTGAAAGGTACGCCGAGGAAAATATCAGCACTTCGCTGATACATTTGGCACGACAGTTTGCCATTGGCTACATAAAACTGAAACCAGGCGTGGCAGGGTGGGAGTGCAGCTTTTCCATTAGCAACATTTTCCGCAAAAGTTTTTCCCGAAACTGGCAATACAGATGGATTCCAGGCAGCAACGATATGGCGGCGGCTGTCAGGGTTTTCCTTAATGCTTTGAATTACTTCACTGATTTGATCGACTCCTTCGTTATTCCAGTTGCGCCATTGTGCACCATAAACCGGTCCTAAATCGCCATTTGCATCTGCCCACTCATTCCAGATATTGACTTTATTGTCCTTTAAATAGTTGATATTGGTGTCTCCTTTTAAAAACCACAGCAATTCGTGAATGATTGAGCGCAGGTGAAGCTTTTTTGTGGTGAGCACAGGAAAACCTTCAGCCAGATTTAATCGCATTTGATAACCAAACACGCTCAAAGTGCCAGTGCCGGTGCGGTCGTCCTTGCGGTTCCCATTTTCCATTACATGGTTTAATAAATCAAAATATTGTTTCATCAGCGTGTGATTATTGTTGCTACAAAGCTAAAGGATTTTTCAAAAAACGTAGAATCCTACAATTTTAAAAGGCTACTTATATCCTTGTGCAGCAAAATAGAGTTAGTAATTTTTTAAATTAAAACAGCATTCCCACAATGGTGGCCGACATCAGCGAAGCCAGTGTGCCACCTAACAAAGCCCTTAATCCGAATTTGGAAAGTGTTATGCGTTGATTGGGTGCCAACGATCCGATTCCACCAATCTGAATGCCAATGGAAGCGAAGTTAGCAAAGCCACACAGCATATACGTCGCCATGATTATCGACTTGGGATCAGCAAACATATCTGCAGCTTTCAGCTCTGAAAGGCTAACGTATCCTATAAATTCTGTTAAAATGATTTTTTCTCCAAGCAAACGTCCCAGCAAGGTTATGTCATTTACATTCACGCCAATAAGCCACATCACAGGCGAGAAAAGATAACCTAGCATAAACTGGAGCGATAATTCATTGTAGCGTCCTTTGCTTAGTTCGGCAATGCCTTCGTTGAGATTAAATACCTCGCCAATCCAAATTGTGATATAGTTGAACATGGCGATAAAGGCGATAAAAACCAACAGCATTGCAGCAACATTAGCTGCCAATTTAAGGCCTTCTGTTGTGCCGTTTGAAACAGCGTCAAGCACATTACTGCCAATTTGGTCTTTGCTGATGTGCATGGTCTTGTCGATATCTTCGGTTTGTGGCATCAGT
>CAZOEV010000280.1:0-4584 GCA_964578915.1 uncultured Lentimicrobiaceae bacterium | reverse complement strand
AATTCCTTTGGTGATGATTTCGCCTTATGATCGCGACTTAATCAATGAAGGGAGCGAGCTGCGCCGCAAGTTTATTGATGGTGTTATTTCTCAATTTAGCCCACCCTATTTAGATGCTTTATTGCAGTATAACAAGGTGTTAGGACAGCGCAATGCCTTGCTGAAACAGTTTGGTGAAAACGGAAATTTCGATCGTGAATTATTGGCGCTGTGGGAACAACAGATGCTGAAACCCGCACAAATTATCTTTGAAACGCGCAACGCTTTTTTAGCTGATTTTCAATTGATTTTTCAAAAATATTATGAGATTGTTTCAGGTGGCAAAGAACAGGTGAAAATAGAATATGAATCAGGAATGCATAATCAAAGCCTAGAAGTGCTTCTGGAACAAAGCCTTAACCGCGATAAAGCAACGCGCTACACCAATGTAGGCATACACAAAGATGATTTGCTTTTCAAGATGAACGACTTCCCTGTGAAGCGCTTTGGATCACAAGGACAGCAAAAATCTTTTGTGATCGCCATCCGCTTGGCGCAATACGAATTTACCTACAATAAAATGGGATATCAGCCGATTTTATTATTCGATGATATTTTTGATAAGCTTGACGATCAGCGTGTTAATCAGTTGGTTAAGTTGCTCGGAAATGATTATTTTGGTCAGGTTTTTATCACCGATACGCAACGCCAACGCATCAATTATTTATTCGAAGGAACGGAAATTGACCATGAAATTTTTAGCGTTGAACGTGGAATGGTGCAAAGCAAAGAAGAAGTTTAGTATTTTGTGCCGCAGAAATGCGCGAAGGAAACACAGCGTGCAAAAAAGGAGCGTTTATGTCAACACATAATGAAGAACCATTGGGCGATGTGATACGCCAGTTGCTAAAGGTTTACGGCTGGGAATCAAAGCTGGACGAAGTTAAGCTGATCAATAGCTGGCCTAAAGTGATGGGGAAAATGATTCAGAATAAAACGCTCGATTTGCATGTTGAGAAAAAAGTACTTTTTGTTCATCTGGATTCTGACGCCTTGAAACACGAACTCTCTTATGGAAAATCTTTGATTATTAAAAACCTCAATGCCGAAGCCGGAAAGGAAGTGATAAAGGAAGTGGTTTTTAGGTAAGTTTTGCACCCATTCCGCCCCGGCGGAAAAGTTGGAGATTTAAAATAGTATCTCGAAACTTAAAGAAAAATGGCTTCCAACCCCTTCATAAGCAATAAGTCCATCAATTTTATACTTCCTGATAGCTAAAAATTGGCGGCTAATACCTAAATTTGCAACCTTATTCACAAATAAAGAATTTTATGGCTAATACCTCAGATTTCAGAAATGGCTTGATTATCGAATTCAGTGGCGATTTATATTCTATAGTAGAATTTCAGCATGTGAAACCTGGAAAAGGTGCGGCTTTTGTGCGCACGAAATTGAAAAATTTGAAAACCGGAAAGATTTTGCCAAACACTTTTCCGGCTGGTAGTAAAATCAGTATTCAGCGTGTGGAGCGCCGTCCGATGCAGTATTTGTATAATGACGGGCTAGACTACAACTTTATGAATAGCGAAACTTTTGAGCAAATTCCGATTGCGAAAGAACTTATAAGTGCGCCCCAGTTTCTTAGAGAAGGTGATATGGTTGAGGTAATGTATCATACAGATACAGATTCGGTTCTTAGTTGTGAACTTCCTGCTACTGTGATACTTGCAGTTACTTATACCGAGCCTGGCGAAAGAGGAAATACTGCTACAAACACTTTTAAAGATGCCACGCTAGAAACAGAAGCCGTTATTAAAGTGCCTTTGTTTATCAATATTGGCGACAAAGTAAAGGTGGATACCCGCGATGGAAGTTATTCGGAACGTGTTAAAGAATAGGTGCTTAATCTAAAAGTATGAAATTTAATCCTGTCCTGCGACTTGCCGAATTAGCAAAAAAACTTCAGGCTGAATATAGCGGCGATGATGATTTTGTAATTAGCGGCCTGAACGAAATTCACATGGTTGAGCCGGGCGATATCACTTTTGTGGATCATCCAAAATATTACGACAAGGCACTCAACTCAAAGGCTACCACTATTATTATTAATAAAAAAGTGGATTGTCCCGAAGGTAAAGCCTTGATTTTTCACGATAAACCTTTTGACGCTTTCATTCAAATTATTCAATTATATCGCCCTTTTGAAGCGGCTACAGCAGTGATTAGTCCTTCAGCAATTATTGGTGAGGGAACTATTATACAGCCTGGCGCATTTATCGGCAATCATGTAACAATTGGTAAAAACTGTTTGATTCACGCCAATGCGAGCATTTATGATCATACAGTACTTGGCGATGATGTTATCGTACATTCAAACAGCGTTTTAGGTGCTGATGCTTATTATTTTCAACGCCGTCCTGAAGGCTATAAAAAGTTTGAATCCTGTGGTCGCGTAATTTTAGGCAATCGCGTTGAAGTGGGCGCGCTTTGTAGTATTGACAAAGGAGTTACTGGTGACACCATAATCGACGAGGGCACTAAACTCGATAACCATTGTCAGGTTGGCCACGATACTTATATTGGTAAAAATTGTCTGATTGGCTCACATGCTGCTATTGCTGGCGTTACCCGCATCGAAGACGATGTGATTATCTGGGGGCGCGTAGCGATAAATAAAGATTTAGTAATTGGCAAAGGCGCTGTAATACTTGCCACTTCAGCAGTTGATAAGACGCTCGAAGGCGGCAAAACCTATTTTGGTGTGCCGGCTGACGAGGTGCGCAAAAAATGGCGCGAACTCGCTGCCTTAAAGCAATTACCAGATTTTATGGCCGGAAAACGCTAGAAATTCTGTGAATTTATACCGGTTTTGAGGTTAAGATTTTTATTAAACTTGATAGGCGATTTTCAAAAACACTTTTTGAAAATCGCTTTTTCTTTTATAATAAATGATGTTTAATAATTAACTTACAGCGAGTTGTAATTTTCTCTGACTATAATTGGTTTGAAGTCGATTTTCTAATAACCTGAGTTCGTTTTTTTTACTGAAACACCCAGCATAGCATTGGGGTATTTGCTTTTAGTAGTTTTCTACTTTGATTTATAGCTGTTGGATTATAAATAGCGATCTAAAAGGCACCGCGCCAACATATTAATCTTAGAAATAGTTTTGTGAATTAATTTTCAGAAATATTAGGATTCCTGCTCTGAGTCAACATCTGTTGATTTAGCAATGCGAATATCTTTGCGGTCGGCAAAGTAAATATCCATCACCACAATGATAGCCATGGAACCCCAAACTGGCAACGACAGCTTGTCTGTATCCAAGAAATTATTGAGTATGCCATGCACAAAATAGCTAATCAGGGCAAGGGTAGCTGCAAGAGTTAGAATACGCGCTTCTTTGTTACGCGCTCGTTTATAAGTTTTTAGGCCAGAATAAATCATCACGCCAACCAGCAGAAATACCAAAAGCATACCGATTACGCCCATTTCTGAAAGTGGTCCAATATATTCGCTATGTGCATTGCCACCGTCGCCGGCATTGGTGCTGATAATGGTTTTCTCTTTGGATCGCTGAAAAGGTGCGTAAACAAATTGATAAGTCCCTGGACCCCAGCCAAAAAACGGTCGTTCTTCAAAAAGTCGAATGGCTGCCTGCCAGCGGTTTATACGTTCCAGGTTGGAAGCATCGGAACTGATATTGGTGATAGAACGCACATGCTCAGCCAGGTTGTTGGAAGAATCTTGTTTGTTTTTTTCAAGGGAATCAATAATCTGATGTTGAAACGAGAAAAACACAATAACAACCGCAGCAAAGGCGGCCAAAAGCCACCTGAACTTGATGTGCAGCAACACTGCTATAAGCACACCTAGTGCAGCAGCAATGCTAATCCAGGCTGCTCTGCTGAGCGATAAAACTGTTCCAACGGCTAATAAAACCACTACTGTTATTATAATAAATCGTTGCCAAGATTTTAAATTTGGATAAAAGGCATAAGCCACCGAATAAATAAAATAAATGGCTAATGCCGCGCCGTAAGCAGTATGATCATTATAAAAAGGCGACATTACCCAGTGTGCCGAATCATCGCTAAATCCGTAGCTGGCATGATTGATAATGGTATAAAAAATTACGACAATCAAACTGAAAATATAGAGCCAGATAAACCAATGGAAGTTGGACAAGCGCCTAAACATCAATGCAGCTACAAAAAATGATGGCACAATAAACCAGAGGCGCGAGAGGATATATTTTACAGAAACCATCGGTATCTCGCTGGTAAAAGTCGTGATAATCATCCAGCCAAACATTAAGTAAATAACCAGTGCTATTGGGTGCAAGGCTATCTTTTTATCGTAATTACGTTCATACAGGAACTTGGCTGTAAAAAGCACCAGCACACCGGCCAGCATGGGCTCCACGGGCAGCGAAACTGCTAGCCCAACGTCCATATCTTCAATGTTCACTGATAAAGGAGTAAGCAGACTTATCAGCAAGAGTACCTTGTCAAGCGAAAAAACATACAGCAGTAAAACACCTAAAACAATTGGCAAACTAAACGCAAGGTAGAAATCCTTTTGCACCACGAGGTACAAATTGAG
>CAZOEV010000279.1:0-4587 GCA_964578915.1 uncultured Lentimicrobiaceae bacterium | reverse complement strand
GCCAAATACTTCGTTACTCTCGTTTTTGAAACAGTCGTTTACCTTAGTAAACTCCTTGGTTTCAAAAACTTCGAAAGCCTAGTCTTTGGCCTTTTCTTATCAAAGCCTGAAAAAGAGGCGTTTTCTCATATATAACTGATTACCAAAACAAGCCATAAGTATCCTACTACCATTCCTGGAACAGTACATTTAAGCAGCTTATTTTACAAAGGTCGGTTAAGCAGTGAGCTGTAGTTCAAAACTTTGTATGTTAAAGTGTTGTATTATTCTTTGTGTTTTTTTGATTTGTATTTTTCTGACTTTTTCCAATTCATCTTTAGCATATTCATATGAATATGCTTGTCCGGATTCTAGCATTTTGTAAATTATGACGGCAATTTTTCGGGCTGTGGCAATAATCGCTACGGTTCTGCCTTTCTGACACCAATTAGGGGAAAACATAACACAAAGTATTTTTGTGTATGCTTTTTTAGTAATTTAATCCAAAAGCCCAAAGTGGTATCACATTTTGGTAGCCAAATTCGATATCATCTTTTACCACATAGGATTTACCGTCCTTTTCTAGTTGATTTTGCTGCTTATTTTTACCACCAATTTCAAACGAATAATTATCAACTATGAAGTCAGTCTTTTTTGAAGAAATAACTTCATTTTTTACACGCATTTGATTGAAGAAAAACGTTTCCCGTATATTTCCAATAGCTGATTTATCTCCCGCTAGGTTAAAAATAATATTGGGATTGTCTAAATACACTTTATCAACCTTCCCTAATCCTCTAATACCGCTTGTTTCGTCACGTAACTGCATAATAAGTCCTGCTTTTTCTAAATACAAAAAATAATCTTCCAGGGAATTTCGACTCACATTAATAATCTCTGCTATTTTAGAAAAATTAGGTTTAAACGGCACACTTTCAGCAATAATAGCAAGTAATCGTTTCAGTTTGCGGGCTGTACTTACATTCAAATTTGCATACTGCGGAATATCAGTTTCCAATGTTTGTACGATAATTTGACTCAAACGTAAATTAATTTCATTTTCAAACCCGAAAGGATAATATCCGCGTTTTAAGTAGTCATTAAATAAAGGTAGCGGATGTTTTATGTCTGTAAGCTTCACTTCGTTACCGGCTATTTGTTTTATCGAATAGACATCCGTTTCGTAATTGTGAAAGAATTTTAAATATTCCCGGAATGAGAGTCCTTGTAAATTGTAAATTATAGCTCTGCGACTTAAATCGGCAGAACCTTTAAGTATATCAAGTACAGAGGAGCCGGTAAATACAAGCTTTAACGTAGGAAATGAATCGTAAATATTTTTTAATTCACGAGACCAGTCAGCGTATTTGTGTATTTCATCAATAAATAAATATTCTCCTGCATTTTTATAAAATTCATCTGCCAGATCCACAAGTCTGTTTTCTCCAAAATACATATCGTCTGCTGATACATACAAGGCTTTTTTGCTATCTAAATTCTCTTTGATATACTGCAGAATCATGGTCGTTTTACCAACTCCACGAGGGCCAATAATTCCAATCATACGACTATCCCACGCGACTTTTTCGTACAAATAGCGTTTAAAGTCTGTGGTCGTATATTGTAAAAGTGTTTCAAATTTCTGATAGATTGTTCTCATTGCTTTAATAGTCTATTTTTCGCAAAGATACAAAATGCACAACGCATTGAGCAATTATTATGATATTTGTTGAATTGAATGTGCGATATACTTCTTTTGCTGGGTGTAAACAAAAACTAAGTACGCGTGTTAAATAGAAATCTTACTCCTTTTTCGCCCGAATCTGGTTTTTATAAAACAGAAAAAATTCATTCTTGATTTCATCTCTCACCTTGCGAAATTCCTGTAAAATCTCCTCCGAAGAACCTTTGGTTTTGGCCGGATCATCAAACCCAATATGTAAACGTTGCCTTACTTTACCGTTAAAAACTGGAAAATTTTCTTCTGCATCTCCACAAACCGTGATCACAAAATCGAAATCTTGATCCAGAAAAGTGCTGACTTGCTGCGGTTCTATTTCGCTCAAATCAATCATGGCTTCTTTCATCACAGCAATTGTCAATGGATGCACTTCCTTTGCGGCATTTGTACCCGCAGCATATACGTCAAGCTCCGGCGCAAAAGATTTCAAAAAAGCTGCTGCCATCTGAGAGCGACAAGAATTGGCGATGCAAAGGATTAAAATTTTCATACAGCTTATTTGAGCGTAATCGTGTAAGTATAAGATTGTGTTTTGGGTTTTTCGACCACTTTGGGAGCCGTTTCTGTTGGTTTTATGGAATAATTCAGCTTGCGAACAGGGAGCTTAAACCGGATATGTATCTTGCTATGAACCAACACCCTTTTGCCTCGGTTACTGACTTTTTGATACTGCAAAAGGCCAACAATTCGCATGGCTTCTTCATCGCAGCCGTAGCCAATGCCGTGAATTATAGCAATATTGTGAACCTTTCCATTATCATCGATATCAAAACCTACCAACACTTTACCTTCCACACCAGCCTTAATCGCCTCGGTGGGATAACGGATATTCTCGCCAATAAACTTCGACAGGGCTTCCTTTCCGCCATGATAACGTGGCAAATCCAAAAATTTTTTGTCTTTTTTGTACGGCATAGTAATGCTTTGACGACAAAGATAGGATTTTTAGGGTTTCTTATATCAGCTTACATGACAACATCTGATGATGGGATAATTCGGCTATTTGTTTGAATAGGTTTCATGAACTTTGCTAAACTTATTACTGAATTCGTTTTCCGAAAGAGAATCATTTTCTGAATTTGCGATCTAATTACCATAACAGATCTTCGGTGAGATGTGTTTTTGTTAAATTTAGTATTTTAATCATAAAATGCTTGCGTTTTGCAGCTAAATGGCTTATCTTTAGCGGCATAGATTTGTACCTTGAAAAATAATTTCCTTTGAGGTTTGAGCTTTAGCCGAAATAATAGAATCATATCCCCTATTCACAACCAAATTAATAGTTAAAAAAAACAAATCTTATGAAAACATTTACTTTTTTTCTTTGCATCCTGTCTGGATTTATTGGGCTTCAAGCGCAAGATTACCAAATAAGTTTTACGGGTTCAGGAATTCACAACTACGTTGACAGTATCCACGTAAAAAACCAGACTCAAGGAACTGCAATAACGCTTGGCGGCGGCGATGTGCTTAATCTGCTTATGCCGGTTGGCATTAATCCAACAACTTCTGGCAATTTTCCTTTAGTAGTTTACCCCAATCCTATGGATGAATCTGCTTTTATTGACTTTTTTCATCCTACAGAAGAAAACATTGATATTTCAATCATCAACGAATTTGGCGTGAAAATAGCTGAACAGCACATTTCCATTCATGCCGGCAGACAAAAAATTGAAATATTGGGTTTAAACAAGGGTATTTATGCCATAATAGTTGGTGCGTCAGATCGGAATTATTCTGCTAAAATTATTTCAGTAGGAAAAGCTCAGGCAAAAACGAATATCGAATACCGTGGAATTATTGCTGGCTCAGCACCGGTAAATGATTTAAAAAGCAAGAAGGATATGATTCAAATGGATTATAATGAGGGAGAGACGCTTTTACTCAGAGGTATTGCAGATAATGAAGCGAGAGTGCTCGTTATCTTGCCAACTGAAAGTCAGGTAGTTGATTTTGAATTTATTCCTTGTGCTGACATCGTAGGAAACCATTATGCTGTTGTAACGATTGATGACAAAACCTGGATGGCTGAAAATTTAAAAACAACTCAATACAACAACGGTATTGCTATTCCTATGGAAACAAATGACTTAACTTGGGCAGGGTTGACTACTCCGGCATATTGCTGGTATAATAATAATGAAAGTGCTTTTGCTGAAACTTACGGAGCCTTATACAATTGGTATGCAGTAAGCACGGGCAATTTATGTCCTGAAGGATGGCATGTACCTGATAAAGAAGAGTTTTTAGCCTTAATTGACTATTTAGACGGTAAAAATCCTTCTGGCGGAAAAATGAAAAGTACCGGTACTATTGAGGCTGGGACTGGTATATGGAAAGAACCTAATTATCAAGCTTCCAATGAAAGTGGTTTTACGGCTCATCCGGGAGGCTGGCGAAGATTCAATACTGGAATTTTTAATCAATTTAGTGAAACTGCCCTGTTTTGGAGCGCTAAAGAAATGTACGGCTACTCGGCATGGTATCTGATGTTAGGTTATTCGAGCGTAAATGGCACTATGACACATGGAGAAAATGTGCGTGGTCATTCTATTCGTTGTTTGCGAGATTAGTTAAATGCAAGATTCTAAAAATCTAACACCCTACTCCAGTCCTCCTAAAAAAAACAACCCCGAAACTCGCGCTCCGGGATTGTAACCATTATAAGAATTGTAAGATAATTCGCTTATTTATCGATAGCGCCGCCTTTGGCTTTCCATTCGTTGTAGCCACCATCGTAAACTTTCACGTTGGGGTATTTCAAGATTTCAGTGAGGGCGATATATTCTTTGGCAGTGCGCACGCCTGTTGAGCAATACAGAATTACTGCTTTGTCTTTGGTAACGCCAGCTGCTGCAAATAGTTTT
>CAZOEV010000278.1:0-4596 GCA_964578915.1 uncultured Lentimicrobiaceae bacterium | reverse complement strand
GTCGTCGATTACATGCATATTTTTGGCCTGCTCAGCCAAATAAAAGCTCTCGGTTTTCTGCATAAGCGAACGCATGCCTTCTTCGCTCAAAAACTTGATAAGTGCATGATTTTTAGGTAGCCCGCGATAAGCTCTGAAAAGCAAATCACCGCCGTGCTTGGTATCAGCACTTTTTTCTCCCGACTGCAAAATCTTTTTAGCTTCGGCCAAGATACTGCTAACCAGTGATTTTTGAGCGTTATACAATTTTACAACATCAGGTTTTAAGCTGTCAAACTCCTGATGATCGCCTCTCGGTGTGGGCCCACTTATAATTAAAGGAGTACGGGCATCGTCAATCAACACCGAATCCACCTCATCCACAATGGTGTAATGGTGCTTACGCTGCACCAACTCATCGGGATTTCCTGTCATATTGTCGCGCAGGTAATCAAAGCCAAATTCGTTGTTGGTGCCATAAGTAATATCAGCCAAGTAAGCATTTCTTCTTTCGGTGGAGTTGGGCTGGTGCCTATCGATACAGTCGATGGTGAGGCCGAGAAACTCGTAAATAACGCCCATCCACTCGGAGTCACGCTTGGCAAGGTAATCGTTCACCGTAACGAGGTGAACACCTTTTCCGGCCAAAGCATTGAGGTAAACAGGCAGCGTAGCAACAAGTGTTTTTCCCTCTCCCGTAGCCATTTCCGCTATTTTCCCCAGATGAAGCACAATACCACCGATAAGCTGCACATCATAATGCACCATATCCCAAGTGATGTGGTTTCCACCAGCGAGCCAATTATTTTTGTAATAGGCCTTATCTTCCTTTATTTCAATATGATCGCGCTTAGCAGCCATTTGTTTGTCCATCTCAGAGGCTGTAACTTCTATCAGCTCATTTTCTTTGAAGCGGCGCGCGGCTTCTTTCATTACCGAGAAAGCTTCTGGCAAAATCTCATTGAGTACCGCTTCAGTTTTTTCGTACTGAAGTTTTTCTAGTTTGTCAACTTGATTGTAAATCTTTTCTTTCTCGGCAGATTCTAAATCAGGTGAATCTTCGACTTGTTTGCGTAAGCTTTCAACTTCGTTTATTTCGCTGGCAATATTATCAGCGATCAACTGCTTGAATTCATTGGTTTTTGCTCGAAGCGCATCGTTATCCAGCTTCTTAATAATTTCGTAGGCAGCTAAAGTTTTGTCGAGTATGGGTTTGATGGTTTTTAAATCACGAGCTGATTTATCACCAAGCATTTTTTTGATTAATCCTATCATATTCTCCTGAAGTACTTAATTCGTTTTTAAAGGCCAAGTAACTAAAGCAACAACCGTTCCATCGGCCTCGATAATGTGTTAATTTTACACAGCCTGCAAAGTTACGTTATTTTTTTAGGTACGATAGTGGCAAAAAGTGAATGCGAAATTCTGTTGAAAGCATTGAAAACCAATAGAATCAATTCGGTCTCAGCCGGTCGATATGAAAAAACAACACATCTTTTTCCTGGTTTATAGGTGCCATGCCAATTTTGGCATTCGGCTTTAAAAGGATTAGTTCTGGAAAAGTTTTGATGTGATAAGCCTCCATAAGGAGCACATTTTTATCCAGATTTAGCAATGGCCAATCATACTTTTTCGACGCAAACAATCGCTTAAACTCCTCAAAACTTTCTGCTGTTGCAATGGTAACGAGCTGTATATCTTTTAATTCCGTTTTCATTTCGCTCAATTGTTGCAAACTTGCTGCACAGGTCCTGCAATTTTTGTCAACAAAATGCAACAGCACCATAGTTTCTCGAAAGTTATTCAATTCTACCAGTTTCCCATTTTGGTTCTTCAACACAAAATCAGGCGCTTCTGTGTCAGGAGCCAAAAACTGAAAAGCTTTAATGGCATTCGCTGCTATACGCTGATGCTCAGGATAATTGGCGTTTTTCTCTAAATACTTTAGGTATTCGAGCACCTCATTTGATTTGAAGCGACTGTCGCGGTACAAATATTTTAATGAAGCCAACACAATCAGCTCACTGAGGCGATTATCCTCGCGGAGCAGCGGATCATTTCGTAAATATTCGCGCCAGCCTGTATAACTTTTAATCCCCATCTCCCGCAGTGATTCCATAGCAAGGTTGCGGTTTCCCAGAAGCTAGTCGGAGAAAATTTCCGCAAAAAGCGTCATATAAGATTCATTGTTATAAAGCACTTCCTGTCCTTTAAAGAATTCGTTTATCACCTTGTTTTCACCGTCCCTTTGAACAGCCAATACGATAGAAGCATACTTATAATGCGCATATTGCCGACTGTATTCCAGTGGATTAACTTCTAATAATTTATCAAGTTGAATTTTCAGACTATCCAAGAGGGTATATTTCTTCAGCCTGAAAAGCGCTTGAAAATTATCCAAAACAAAAGTATTGGTTAGCCTTTCGATGGATTCAAGTTGCTGTTGTAAACCGCTATCCTCCGCTTTCGCAATGAGCAATGCAGGCGGTGTTTTATCAAAATAAGATAAATTTTCCTGTTGCAGTTGGGCGTCAATTTCGAGAGAATAACTGGACTCGGGCTTCAAAACCAAATCAACGTGATCGAGGTTTACGGCCAGATGGGCAGGGGTAATTTTATCCCATTTAGCACTTATATTAATGATTCCACGAGAATCTGCCGTGTCTTGAAAAACAGTTTCCCCCTGCCATGTCAGCAAATCATCAAACTTGATCAACCTGATAACACTGCCAGGTCGATCTGTTTTCAATTCGATGTTAACAGATTGCGCATGAGCGCTCAAAAGTCCTAAAGAAAACAAAAAAACTAAAAGCTGAAAAACAGTGGATTTCATAAAACACAAACGCTTTTCAAAACGCTATATTGTTAGGTTTACGCACTTTGGAACAAACTGGGAAGCATCGCCATTGTTGCGCACCACATCACGGATGACGCTCGATGTAATAGCTGTTAACTCAGGTGTGGTAAGCAAAAAAACCGTTTCTACCTCGGGAAAAAGCTTTTTGTTTACTTGCCCTATGCTGCGCTCAAATTCAAAGTCGGCAGAAGTGCGTAATCCGCGCAAAATATATTGGGAATTGACACTGCGACAAAAATCTACCGTGAGTCCAGTATAAGTTGTAACCGTGATTTTTGGCTGATTGGCAAACACTTTTTCTATCCATTGTTTGCGCTTTTCGATGGGGAAATAATAATCTTTCAAGGCATTGATACCTACCGCGATAATTATTTCATCAAAAAGTGGCAAAGCCCTCAAAACCAATGATTCGTGCCCTAAAGTGATGGGATCAAACGAACCCGGGAAAACTGCTATTTTTTTCATTTATCTGCTATTTTCATTTTTGGCCTGATGCATCTCCATGCTATTTTGCAGGTAAAACTACAAATTTTAGTGAAGCTGCTATTTTATTTTGTGTCTCAAAATCGCTATTTCAAACTTAACTACTTAGGATGCATTGATTTGTATTGCTGCCTAATAGCTTTTGATAGCTCCTCGCTTATAGCACGATAAGTTTTTGAGAAAAAAGCATCAAATTCCTCTTCCGCTAGCAGCTGAACATCCGTAATACCTTCATCGAGCTGAGGTGCTGGCAGAAAATCTGCTTTTGCATACATAAAAAACCAAGAAGTTTTCTTCAAAATCCACAAACCATCTATTCTGTAGCAATGAAAAGTTGTTGTCAAAGCACCTGCAATCGCTGATTTCCTGACGCCAGTTTCTTCGGATACTTCCCTCAGCGCAGCAATTCTTGCTATTTCGCCTGCGTCAATATGGCCCTTAGGCAAATCAGGAATGCCGTTGCGCAGAATGGTCAGCAGCTTGTCACCTACTAACACCGCGCCACCGGCTGCAAATCGCCAATCGAAAACCTGGTTTAGGACACTTTCAGCGCTTGAAAAATCCTTTACACACAAATCAAGGTCTGCTTTATCAGGCTGTTCGAGCCAAAATTTAATCATAGCAACACTAAGAGCAATTGTGCTAATTTTCAATGATTTACCTTCTTCTGGCATTATCGTATCCTCATCGAAAAATAAACGTAAACGGGAATTGTCGCAGAAAACTTTATACATTTGCAATTGTTTTTTGAAGTTATTTATCCATTTATTATGTCAGTTTTAGTAAAAGAAATTTTGGTTATATTTTTCATTTTAAATCCTCTTTTACGACTAAGTAAAAGACTAGAAAACTGACAATCTGACATTATCATTATTCAATTACGAAGTGTTTACTTATGAAATATAAGCTTGAAGCTGCACTCAACCTCGCCGGATTTCTATTGCAAATTAAAGCAATAAAACTCAATCCTGCCAATCCATTTACCTGGGCATCAGGTATGAGAAGCCCGATTTATTGCGACAATAGAATTACGCTCTCCTACCACAAGATCAGAACACATATCCGTCAGGAATTTGTAAGCGCCATACTCGAAAAATACGAAAAACCTGATTTGATTGTAGGTGTGGCCACAGGTGGTATTGCACCGGGAGTGCTTGTGGCTCAGGAGTTAGGCATTCCTTTTGCTTATGTTCGACCCGAAAAAAAATCCCACGGCCTCAACAACCAAGTTGAAGGTTTGGTAGAGGCTGGTCGATCGGTTGTTATCATTGAAGATC
>CAZOEV010000277.1:0-4597 GCA_964578915.1 uncultured Lentimicrobiaceae bacterium | reverse complement strand
AAGGGATAATATCAGCTTCTTTAGCAAAACTTTTGCAGGGACGCGGTTTTTCGGTTACGATACAAAAACTCGACCCCTATATCAATGTTGATCCAGGAACTTTAAATCCTTATGAGCATGGCGAATGCTACGTTACAGAGGATGGAGCCGAAACGGATCTCGATCTGGGGCATTACGAAAGGTATTCAAATACGCCTACATCTCAAGCCAATAACGTTACAACAGGTCGTATTTATCAAAGTGTGATAGAAAAAGAACGCCAAGGTAAATACTTGGGAACCACAGTTCAGGTTGTCCCGCATATCACGGATGAAATAAAACGCTGCATTCAAATTTTAGGCGAAACCGGTAAATTTGATTTTGTTATCACAGAAATTGGTGGCACAGTGGGGGATATCGAGTCGTTTCCCTTTGTAGAAGCCATTCGGCAGATGCGTTGGGAATTGGGGAAAGATTGTGCTGTAATTCACTTAACCTTAGTTCCTTATCTGGCTGCGGCTGGCGAACTGAAAACTAAACCTACACAGCATTCGGTAAAAACAATGCTCGAACAAGGTGTGCAGCCCGATATTATTGTTTGCCGCACCGAGCACAGCTTGAATGAGTCATTGCGTTCAAAAATTGCCCAGTTTTGTAACGTTGAGCTGTCTTCGGTAATTGAAAGTATCGACGCCAAGTCAATTTATGAAGTGCCGCTACAAATGCTTGACGAAAAACTGGATGTGGAGGTGCTGCGCAAAACAAACACCGCAATTCCTGAAAAAATTGACATCGACAATTGGCGCCGTTTTTTAAACAGACTTAATAATCCATTGCATGAAGTTACCATTGCAATTGTTGGAAAATATGTTGAGCTCAAAGATGCTTATAAATCAATCCATGAATCATTTATCCACGGAGGCGTAGCCAACGAAACAAAAGTAATTTTAAAGCATGTTCATAGCGAACATATTGAAGGTCAATCGCTTGATGAGGTATTCAATGATGTGGATGGGATTTTGGTAGCTCCCGGATTTGGGCCACGTGGCATTGAAGGGAAAATTAGCTCTATCAAATATGCACGCGAAAACAAGATTCCGTTTTTTGGTATCTGCTTAGGCATGCAATGTGCAGTAATAGAGTTTGGACGCAATGTGCTTGGCTACAAAGGTGCTAATTCAAGCGAGATGAACCCCAATACTAAATATCCTGTCATTGATTTGATGTCGAACCAAAAAGGCATCGAAAACCTTGGAGGAACAATGCGTTTAGGAGCCTATAATTGTAAGCTTGATAAAGATTCAAAGTCTTTTGAGTTATATGGTGAAATGGTGATTTCGGAAAGACACCGCCACCGTTTCGAATTTAATAATGAATACAGAAAAAAGTACAATGAAAATGGCATGAAAACGGTTGGCATAAATCCTGAAAATGATTTAGTTGAAATTATTGAACTGGAAAATCATCCCTGGTTTATTGGTGTGCAGTTTCACCCAGAATATAAAAGCACTGTGGCGAGGCCGCATCCGCTTTTCAAAGGTTTTATTGAAGCGGCGCTCGTCCATAAAAGTAAAAAATAATGTCTATTTGGTGAAAAACTGAACTAGTCAAAGACTCACTTTACTAAAACTCTTATAATTTCTGCTACTTTTGCAGATTAACAATAGCATAAAGAATGAATAGAGATTCCATAATTGGTTTTATAATTATTGCCGCAATATTGGTTGGTTACTCCGTTTGGATGACCCCTTCGCAGGAAGAAATGGAAGCCCAAAAGCGCAAAATTGATTCAATTTCCATGGTGCGCCAGCAACAACAACTGCTCGACAGTGTTAGAATGGCCGCTGAAATTAGACGCATTGAAGAAAATGTTGCTGCCGAATCAGTGAATACGGAAAACAGCGCAGCAGGCGAAGCCACTTCTGATAATTTTACACAGCTTAAGGAACGCTTTGGTGCTTTTGCCATGGCAGCGGATGGAAACGATAGCAGCTGGGTGGTTGAAAATGATGTTTTTGAACTTACCATAAATGCTCGGGGTGGCGCTATCAATAAGGTAGTACTCAAGGATTATCAAACCTGGGATTCGTTGCCATTGGTTATTTTTGATCCGAATAACAACGATTTCAATCTCTCTTTTTTTTCCAGAAATAGAAATATCAATACCAACGAACTCTATTTTCAGCCTTACCTCAATGGTTTTCCTTATGATGGTAGCCAGCGCTTGAATGCTTCAAACACCGACAGTTTGATGTTCAGTATGCGGCTGATGGCTGATAATGGCATGGGGCAAGCTGATCCTGAGCGCTATATATCTTATGATTATGTGATCAGACCTGATGAATATCTCCTCAATTTTGATATTAAAATTGTTGGGATGGACGGTGTTATTGCATCCAATACAAGTTTTCTCAGCCTAAATTGGCAAGCTGACTTACTTCAGCAGGAACGTTCGGTGGATAAATTTAACGGTTCTACAATCTATTTCAAGCACCTGAATGATGATGTGGATTATCTTTCGGAAACAGATGATGATGAGGAGGTTATCCGCACGAAAGTGAAATGGATTTCTTTTAAGCAGCGTTTTTTCTCTTCTAGTTTGATAGCACGTGATTTTTTTGATAATGCAGCGCTAAAAACCCTTACCAAAGAGCGTTCCTCACACGATCATTATTTGAAAACAGTGAGCAGTACTTTAGAAGTGCCTTATAATTTGGATCACACCCAAACTATTCCGATGTCGTTTTATTTTGGGCCTAACAGTTTTTATGACATGCGTGCTTATGGCCTCGATCTTGAACGCCAAATTCCGCTTGGCTGGGGCTTTTTCCTATTGGCTTGGATCAATATGTATATTGTAATTCCGGTGTTTACGTTTTTGGGTTCTTATGGTTGGAATTATGGTATTGTAATTTTGATTTTGACTGTTCTGCTTAAACTTGTTTTATTCCCTATTGCCTATAAAACCTACAATTCATCGGCGAAAATGCGGGTTTTGAAGCCTGAGATTGATGAGATTTCGGCTAAGTATCCCAAGAAGGATGATGCCATGAAAAAGCAGCAGGCTGTGATGGCGCTTTACAAAAAAGCTGGAGCAAATCCTATGGCAGGATGTATCCCTATGCTTT
The DNA here is from genome assembly GCA_964578915.1 of uncultured Lentimicrobiaceae bacterium. GTDB lineage: Bacteria > Bacteroidota > Bacteroidia > Bacteroidales > F082 > UBA5536. The sequence goes on along the minus strand of CAZOEV010000277.1, from coordinate 1,490 downwards.
TGCAGATGCCGATTTTGATTGCCATGTTCAGGTTTTTCCCTTCGAGTATCGAGCTACGGCAGCAGTCTTTCCTCTGGGCAACCGACTTATCAAGCTACGACAGCATTGCCAATCTACCATTTGAAATCCCTTTTTATGGTGATCATGTAAGCTTGTTTACTTTGCTGATGACGATTTCTACGATATTTTATACCCATCTCAATAACCAAATGATGGGCTCGCAAAGCACACAGCTTCCAGGTATGAAGACAATGATGTATCTGATGCCAATCATGTTTTTAGGCCTGTTTAATAATTATGCTTCCGGTCTGAGTTATTATTATTTTCTGGCCAACGTGATTACTTTTGGGCAGATGTTAATTTTCCGTCTCACGATCAACGAAGATAAGTTGCGCCTAAAGATTGAGAAAAATAAGAAGAAACCCGTTAAGCAATCCGCCTTTCAGCGCAGGCTAGAAGAAGCAGCTAAACAGCGGGGTTACAATACAAAGAAGAAGTAAGTTGTGAATATTCAATTAACTTATTACCAGCGTATTGGAGCTGAGAATTTGCAGCAAATGGTTTCTCGTTTCTATGAAGAAATTCAGAAAGATGAAGTTTTGCTGCCCATGTATCCAGGCGATTTAGAGGCTGCGGAGCGCAGATTGTATCTGTTTTTAGTGCAATATCTTGGCGGGCCGGCTACTTATTCAGAGCGCCGGGGCCATCCGCGTTTGCGTATGCGTCATCAGCCATTTCCAATAAACGAAGATGCGCGTGACCGCTGGCTAAAGTGCATGTCCACCGCTATGGAAAATAGCACTATGGATGATGAATCACGCAAGTTTTTGTGGGCTTATTTTGTAAATACAGCAGATTTTTTGCGCAATAAATAGGCCTGATTACTTCGAATCACCAGTAAAATAGTCCTCTTTTTCGGCAAACAGCACATTGAAAGTCGTAAGGCTGCCATAAATTTTTGTGATGTATTGTTGCAGACTCACCTTATCCTGATCAGATAAATCAGAAGCGTTGATGCGTTGCTCCATCACACGCACACGATCGCGAACCATCACGATTTTATGAAAGAAAGTCTCGATTGGGATTTCTTTGGATTTGAGCTGGACATCGCCAGGTTTCAAAATCATTGTGCCGCCTTTCCAACGGCTTCCTAAATGCACCACTTCCTGAACATCGCTCCATTTGCGCAAAATGCGCGTAAAAACTTTTTCGACCTGCTCAAAACTCAGCAAATCAGGATCGCTGGCTACAAAGTCCAGCACTTCCAGCTTATCAAAAGATTTTAGAATCGACTTGGTGCCGTATTCCATAAAAGTTACTTCATAAGCATCGGCATATACCTGAATGACTACGCCTGCACCAAAGCTGGGATGCTTTACGCGTGAACCTATTCCAAGAGTTAAATTTTCCATAATTATGTTATTTTGAGTTACAAAGTTATTTGAAAATGGTAAATATCCGCCAAATAAAAACTTACTTTTTGTGAAATG
>CAZOEV010000276.1:0-4599 GCA_964578915.1 uncultured Lentimicrobiaceae bacterium | reverse complement strand
ACATCCACTGAGCTATCCTGAAACTCTGCGGCTCAAGAAAACTCTAACAAATACGCAGGTAGAAAAAATTATTATTTTCTACTGCTGGTGTCATAAATGTAACGGCAGCCGCAATGCCTGTGCCAATTAAAAAACTTATGATTACGGCCAGATTCCACTTGTTTACTGTTCTGCCTACAAAATAGACCGAAGCCAGCACCAGCCCAAAAAAGAACGACCAAATATATACCGGATAATTGGTGAATAAAAAGTCGAATAATCGGGCAAGGCTAACAATAGCAAGGCCTACACCAGCAAAAACGCTGATTAAAAACAAGAGGTCAGTATGTTTTGCAAAAGCTGCAACTTGTCCTTTGAACAACATTTTTAGTGCGCTAGGACCGAATGATTTTATGGCGTTGATAAGCCGCTCAAAGATGCCGGTAATTAGCGCGATTGTTCCGCCCGAAACACCCGGAATAACATTGGCAGCTCCCATCGCAATGCCTTTTATCAAAAACGTAAAGTAAGCTGTCATAGGTTTATTTCAAGATCATTTTTAATAGTTTCAATTTATTGCCAAAGGGTGGATAACGCAGCGGAATATCCAGCCAAGTGCCTCTTTTCATCACCCCACGCTGATGCGAAAAGGTTTTAAAACTTTGCTTCCCATGATAAGAACCAATGCCGCTTGGGCCAGCTCCGCCAAAAGGCAGATTGGCATTGGTAAATTGCATCAAGGTATCGTTGATTGTGATACCACCGCAAAGTACATTATTTTTTATTTCATTGACGAAATTTTTCCGCTTGGAAAAGATATACATCGAAAGCGGTTTCGGGTTTTTATGTATTATTTCGAGGGCTTCTGCAGTAGTTTTATAAGTGAGGATAGGTAGCAAGGGGCCAAAGATTTCTTCCTGCATCAGTATGCTTTCGGTGTCGTGCAGTGCTAGGAGTGTTGGTTCAATCTTCAAATTTTTGTCGTCAAAACCTCCGCCCCAAATAATATTTCCTTCTTGTAATAATTTTTTAAGGCGTTCGTATTGAGGTTGTTGGACTATTTTTGGATATGCCTCGTTTTCAAGGATATTTGCGCCAAAAAAGTCCTGCACAGTTTGCTGCAAATCCTTGATCAGTTTTTCTTTAATGCTTTCATGCACCAAAAGATAATCGGGCGCAATACAGGTTTGCCCCGCATTGATGGTTTTGCCCCACATAATGCGTCTGGCAGCTTGCTTGATGTCAGCGGATTGATCTACAATACATGGACTTTTGCCGCCAAGTTCCAAAACTGTTGGAATAAGTTGCTCGGCAGCAGCTTTTTGTATTACTTTGCCAACGCTGCTGCTTCCTGTAAAAAATATAAAATCAAAAGGCTGTTTAAGCAGTTGCTGACTGGTTTTTGCATCGCCCTGCACCAGTCTGATATAATTGGGGTTAAAGTTTGTATTGATTAATTCATCTAAAACCTGCGTGGTATTTGGCGTATATTCTGAGGGTTTTACCAGTGCGCAGTTGCCTGCTGAAATGGCGCCAACCAGCGGCAAAAGCGTCAGCTGCACTGGATAGTTCCAGGGCGAAATAATAAGGCTCACGCCATAAGGAACGGATTCAATATAACTTGAGGCCGGAAACGAAGTGATTGGCGTTAATACCTTTTCAGGTTTTGACCAGCACTTAAGCTGCTTGATATGGCGTTTGATTTCTTCTTTAAGTAGGCCAATTTCGGTGGCGTAGGCTTCAAAAGGCGACTTGCCTAAATCTGCGTACAGCGCATCTAAAATTTTTGATTCGTATTGATTGATAAGCGATAACAGTAGTTTTAGCTGTGTCTTTCTGAAACTTACGGATTTGGTTTCTCCTTTTGCAAAAAAAACTTTTAAAGAAGTAACATCAATTTGATCCATAATTGAGTTTTACTGGAAGTTTTCTGAAACAAAAACAGTTAATAACATGAGCTTACAAACTCTTTAGCGCATGAATTTTTATCATGTCCATGATGTGCATATTGTCAACAGCACCTGGATAAAACTCTAAAAACTCCGTATGGCCTTCAAAGTCTCTTTGCAACGCTGTCTCTAGGTAGTATTGGCCTTGTACCTCGTTGCGCTGTCTAAATAAAATAGCTGCCAGCCGATAAAGGATTCGGCTGTTAAAAGCTTGATGAATCAGGCCTGTTTTTAGCACTTGACTGGCTTTTTCAAACTGATGCTGAAGGATATACAAATTCGCGTATTCTAACCAGAGATCAGGGTCGTTTGGGTCAAGCTCTTCTGCGTTTTTAAAGCAGGCCAATGCCAGGGTAAACTCTTTGAGTTTGATATGCATATCGGCTTTTATCAATAAAAACTCTGTATTAAACTGATCCAACTCAATGGCACGCGACATATATTTTACGGCCACTTTTGTTTTGTCTTCTTCATCGAAAATAACGGCAATGCCAGCCCAAGGCTCTGCCATATATTCGTCGAGCTCGGTAGCCTGACGGTAGTGTTTCAGTGCCTCATCAAAGTCGTTATGTTTCTCGTAGCATTCGCCCAGTCTGTAATACGTTTGCGCATCTTTCGGACTTACTTCAAGGGCTTCGTTATAGGTTTCAATAGCTTTATCAAATTGCTCAAGTGCTTCATAAGACTGCCCGCTGCTGATAAGGGCTTGCTGGTATTTGTCGTCGATGGCCAGCACATATTCAAACGAATCAATGGCTTTTTCGAACATCTCTGCGTGGTGATAAGCCAGTCCTAAATTGAACCAGGCGGCTGTGCTGTATGGGTCTTTGTCAATTTGTTCATGAAAAAACACAATAGCTTGATCCATATCGTTTAGCAGCTCGAATACCATACCAATTTCGCCTAAAATTTGCTCAGGATATTTGGAGATTTCAAGTGCTTTTTTTAGATTGGTCAAAGCATTTTCAAAATCAGAAAGGTTTTCATATTCAAAGGCAATGGTAGAGTAGATGTCTTCCATATCTTCCTGATCGGCCATCACCAGCGCCTTTTTGTATTCATGGATGGCTTTGTCGAATTCCATCATCATGCTGTAAACCGAACCTTTTGTCATCAAAAGATCCGTATCATTGGGCTCAGCTATTTCTAGCGTGTTCAATAATTCCAGCGATTGGATAAACTGTCCTTCGGTGGCAAATTGGCGCGCTTGTTTTAGCTTTAAGCCACTATTATAGGGGTGTTGCTGCATTGCAAAATCAACAGCAATCCGCGATTTCTCTATATAAAAACCATTTTGGTAGTAATCAATCAATAGCTCAAACTCCTCGGCATCAAAATAAGCCGTGTTTCCGTTTTGAATCATGTCCTCAAAACGGCTTCGGAGTAGTTCTACCTGATGATCGTCATTCCATTGAAAGTCTTCACTCATAATTTCACCTTGAAATTTAGTGCAAAATTAATATAATATCTTAGAATAGAAGACCGATAAACAGCCTTTAATTCAAATGAAAGTTAAAAGTAATACCGAAAAAAGACATGGAGGTGCTTTCTTCAACTTTTTTTTAACAACTAGGACATTTAGAAATGTTAATAACTGATTTAAGTGGCTGATAAATAGGGATTAACCTGGATAATGAATAGGCGATCCTGGTCCCAGGGGAATATTTAAAAGTACCCATGCAATCAAGAATGCCGTCCAAAAAAGAAAGAATAGCACCGAATAGGGTAGCATTGTAGAAATCAAAGTTCCTATGCCGGCTTTTGAGTCGTACTTTTCAAAATAGACGATTATCAGCGCAAAAAAGCTCATCATAGGCGAAATGATATTGGTGATGCTATCGCCTACGCGAAATACAGTTTGAGACAATTCCGGCGAAAAGCCGAGAATCATAAACATGGGAATAAATACCGGCCCTAAAATGGCCCATTTAGCGGAGGCGCTGCCCATAAACATATTGATGAAGCCAGATAACAAAACAAAAAGTATTAGCAAAGGCACCGTGCCCATCTGTACACTCTGTAGAAAATGCGCGCCCTCAATGGCGATAAACAAGCCTAAGTTGCTCCACTTGAAATAGGCGACAAATTGCGCTGCAAAAAACACCAAAACCATAAATGCCGCAAGGGTTTTAAAGCTTGTAACCATGCCTTTTACAACATCGGCGTCATTTTTAAACTTGCCCGTGACGGCACCGTAAACGATGCCCAAACTTCCGGCAGCAAAAAATAAGAGGGCAATAAAACCTTTAATTAGAGGAGAGTGTAAAATAGAATTATCTGCGCTACGGAAAAAACCATGGTCGGGAAGGAGCGTGGCAGCAAGCAAAACCATCCAGCCAATAGCTACATAAACCGTAATGCGAAGTGCTTTTTTCTCTCTTAACGTAAGGGCATTGATGGGTTCGGAGGCTACATCGCCCGTATATGTTCCGAGGCGTGGCTCTACAATTTTATTGGTGATCCAGGTGCCCAAAAACGCAAATAGAAAGGTGGAGGCTGCCACAAAATAATAGTTGGCAGTAGGCAAAACATAGTATTCGGGATCGAGAATGCGCGCGGATTCAGTAGAAATTCCGGCAAGCAAAGGGTCGATGGTTCCAATTAAGAGGTTGGCTGAGAAACCACCCGAAACGCCCGCAAAGGCTGCTGCCATGCCTGCAATTGGATGTCG
>CAZOEV010000275.1:0-4602 GCA_964578915.1 uncultured Lentimicrobiaceae bacterium | reverse complement strand
ATTCTCGGTAATATACTCGATTTGGCCATTGATGTTTTTAGCGGTAATCCCTCTTACAAAATCTTCATAAGTGTATGAGGGGTGAAACTGAATTAATTTAAATTGTTCATTATTAGTAAGTCTCTCTTTTTGATCCCTTTTATCTGCGTTTACTTCCCCAAAAATAATAAATTCCGCAAGATCTTTGGCTGTATATGTTTTTCCAGTGCCAGGAGGGCCTTGTAGTATGATTTGTTTTTTATCAGACAAAACCATTAATAATTCTTTCATCATTTTTTTACTATTTAAAGACCTATTCCAATTGTTAATAAACTTCCAAGTTGGTGTCTTTTTATCTTTTGCTATTTGTAAAGTTCCTTGAGGCTGAGGAAACAATGCGTCTCCATTATAAAATTCTAAGACTTCAACATGCCTATAATTATCATGCAAATATTTGGTCTTAAGTGCTGTATTTAAAAAATTAGTTCCGATTACACGGCATAATGCAATTGGCGTTTGCCCATCTTTTACACAAACTACATCTCCATTTTGAATTGTGTCCTTAAAATCTATACATTGTGGACTATCCCATTCGCCAGTTCCTATTACGGGTGGGTTCTCTTTTAATAATAGTGAAGAATCAATGCGAATACCACCTCTACCCTGTGGTAAAGACATTTGCAAGTGCCAGTATTTCATTTTATAAGTTTTTATTTGTTCATGAATCTTTATATTTTCTCAACAATTTTCATACCTTTCATCAATTTTGGTATTAAAATTTCACAGCTTTCTTTTAGACATTGAATTTGCAAGTTTAATAGCATATCAAAACCTAGTTCTATTTTTTTCTGTTTCTAACCAACCCCAACCCCTCATTCAAATCCAGCAGTCTGGTTGTATTGTCATTACAGCCAACAAACTTAAAGAACTTTCACTTCAAAACCTAGTGTTTTCAAATTCTTATCCACCGGAAACCAGCATCTTTTGAAAAGCCTACATAGCGAGTATATTGGGTTTAAAGGTTTGATAACTTTAGAAGAATAGTATTAGTTACCGTGTTTTCTCCTTGTGAATACTATTGAAACTGATTTAAAACTGCCATTATTTTATGTTTTTTTTAATTGTGAAATAACAAATACAATTATTATTCATCAAAATCTTCTACTTCATCCGCGTCTTTAACACCTTCTGGAATAGAAAAATGTTTATCGATACCCCATCTTCCGATAATCCAGTCAATAAGTGTTACTCTTCGAGCCTTGCAGCTATCAACTGTCCAGGTTTCAAATTCAGCTATTTTTCGCTCTTGTCTTATGTCGGAGTTTGCATAGCAATAACCAGCTCCTGAAACTCCTTTTTTTCTTCCAAAGTCAAAGTTCAAATAGTGAGCATTATTCGTGGTCAATACGATATTCGAAATATCATGCAAGTACGCTTTTATATCAGGTTCTGTCCAGTTTTTTTTCCAAAGCGACTTATTATCTGGATTTTGCGGAAGAATATGCTCAAATGTTGCATCAGTTAAATCACTCCATAACAATTTTGGTTTAGCTCCTTTTCCTTCTGATTTAAGCAACCATAACTCGTATTCATACAAAGTATATCTTAATAATCTTCGCCAGTGATACCAGTCATAAAATCCGTTTTTAAGTTTTTCACGGAAACTATTTTCATTCGAATACCAGTTAATCGTACCAAGAATCCATTCAGTCGCCTTATCAACTGAACATTTGTTTGAAAATATTTCTTCAGCCCAGCGATAAAACATAGATTGGCCTGTGTTGCTTCCTTTTCTTTCCCAAAGAAATACGCGGTAAGAATATAGCTCCACAGCCTGAAGTAGTCTTATATAACTTTCAGCTTCTATTTCTCCGGCGAAAACCTTTTTACGCGCGGCAACCATCAAGGGCAGATAGTTTGCAATATTGCCTGCATTTCTAATTTTCGTTAACCAAATATATTCTTCTTCTATTTCGCTGGTTTCTAAGGGCCGGATAATTGCAGCATAATGCCTTGAGATTTCGGCTAATCCAGTCGTAAAGCTTAAAATAAAACTCTGTGTTTCCTGCTTTGACTTAAAATCGAAGTTGCGTAAAGGAATTACATTATTTGCCTTAAAACCACTATATCCACTCCAACTTTTAGGTGTGTGTGAGTGATATAAGATCCAGGCGATTCGTAAACATTGATCTTCATTTCCGTTACATTTGGCAATATTAACATAAACTTCTTTCCATGCTTTTTTTATTGTACTTGTGTGGTCTTCCTTCTCATTTGGCAAACTAAGATTTCTGTAAACCCAGTACATTAAGTAGTTTTTCAGGAGTTCTAAGGCAGAAAGGTCTTTACCTCTTGAGTTCATCAACTCGAAGGTCATGCCAATTTCACTTTCAACCTCTATGGGGTAAAACGAGAAATTCAGTTTCCTGATTAAAGCATCAAATAAGTCTTTTAAATAACTAACGCCCGTGAGCCCTCGTGCCTTATATTGTTCTGTAAGGTGGTTTTTCAAATAACTAAATGCATCGAGCAATCTTCTTTGATGAACTGTAGATGCCTGAACATTAGCGCTGCCTTTGGATATTAAGTCGAAGTAAAAATCTTCTGTGTCATTGTTCAATTTCAATTTACTTTTCGCCCCTGAAAAAAGATATATTGGAATATCTGCCTTATATTGGTCTTCTCCAACTTTAATCAATTCTGCCAAAATTATAGACAAATACAAACTACATGTTGTTAAGCGTTGCTGTCCATCTACAATATCAACAACTTCTAATTTTTTAGTACCATAGTTTATTGTCGGACTTTCAATAGGCTGATAGATAACAATCGTTCCAGTATAATGACTGCTAATTTTATCATCAATCAGCGCATCAATATCCTGGACAAAATCTTTCCATTGTTCTTTTTCCCAGGCATATCCTCTTTGATAATCCGGTATCTGAAACATTTTACCCTCCAAAAGGCTTGAAAGTGATTGCTTTATCATAGCGTTTTTTCACAAATCTAAATTACTACTATGACAAAACCTGTCGTACTGTTTTTTTATGCCAGCATTTCAACAAGTATAAGGGGCTGCTGAAAAAATCATAGCTAAATAATATTGAGGTCTCGTCAAGGTTTTTTAACGAGACCGTAATATAAATGCAAGAGTTAGGCATTGTTGGCTCGAAAAACCGTGCATTAAACATTTAATTGTATCATATAATAAATTGATATTAAGTGGTTTGATAGTTTTTCGGCAGGCTCTATTTAAACGCCATTTCAACTTCCCATCAACTAATCTCCTTAAGCAAGGCCACCATAGCCAAGCTGTCGAGCTTGCAATAGTCAAGCAAATTACTGCGTTTTGCTTCAATACTGGCGCAATCAGTATCTTCGTATAGGCTCATATAGGTGAGGCTGGCCGTTCCTCCATCCTGAATCCCCAGCTGGGCATAAGAAAGCTCAGACACAAGTGCCGGCAGCACTGCTTTTATGGAATAAGAACCCTTCATGGCGGGCATATTCAGGTGCAACTGCTTAAAAGGGACCATCAGGTCCACTATGCGCGTAAGGAGGCCCAGCAAAGCTTTTTCAAAGGCAGGAAAATCTCTGGCCAGCTCTCTAATGCGCGACGACTCAAAAGCCTTATTATACACGATAATACTGCCGATAGTGCCCAACTGCTCAAGCATAGTATTGATAAACTCAGGGCGAGGATCAATGGGTGGTGTTCCCAGAAAGGCTTTGTGAATAAGCGCTTCGCCGGGATTATTCACGATGTGCAGCGAATATTGAAAAGGGATTTGCTGGTAAGGCTTTGACGCATCATACAACGGAATAGGAGGTTGTATGCTTTCAAAGTCGATAAAATAATACGGATAGTTTAGTTGACTTACAAAAGCTTCAAGCGCAGGTTTATTGTAATTGATTTCATTGTTGAGTACAGCTTTTAGAATAATCCATTCCTTTGCCGTGAAGCGGATGCTATCGGGGATAGTTTCAAGACTATTCACGCCTGCCTGACGCAGTTTTTCAATCTTGGCTTTGCTAACTGATTTTACGCCAGTGAAAATATCCGGTTTTTCATCCTGATGACAATAGCCATAAAAATCGCAGGGAAAAGGATGTGTGCATTGGTGACCAATTTCAATATCAGGCACTTCGTTGTGAAGAAGCATTTTCTGCATAGCCAGCAGATTATTTTGGACATCAGCCTGCATTTCCTTGGCTTTGGCCGTAAGCTTAACGGTTGTAAACAACTGGTTCACATCAATATCGCCCCTGCGGATATAGGTATTATTGAGGTGCATCAAGCTAATTTCGGTTAAATCAAGACCGGAAGCCCGAATAACATAGTATTGAAAGGCTGTATCCGTCAGGTGATATTCCTTTAGCCGTGTTGACGCCTTCACCTCGAAAGCCTCCCAGCCGCCATCGCGAAACACAAGGATATCCATATAGCACAGGGTTTTTCCATCGCTAAAAGCCGCTTCGTAAATCACCTGCTGTCCCGAAACAATCAGTTGCTGCGTATAGTCAAGCGCTTCGCTCACCTCATGCGGATTTCCTCTGCTGGCATCTATCCCGCCAGGAAACACCTGCTGAGCCAAGCTCCCAACACCATGGCCAATATTAAAG
>CAZOEV010000274.1:0-4603 GCA_964578915.1 uncultured Lentimicrobiaceae bacterium | reverse complement strand
TTGATGCTTCACTATACACAACCCATTTAGATTGATAGGCCTTTTCAATTTGAGCTCTGAAGCATTCTATGGCATCCAACACTTTGAGCTTACGCTTGACACTATCCAGGAATTTACCCTTAAAGGTATTGCTAAGTTGATGCACCGGATAAAGGTAGTTTTCATATTTTCCAATGTGCTTCCATTCTCCTTTCAAAGAGTATCCTGCCGCTGGAACTATACAATGTATATGTGGATGAAGACTCAGGTTTTGTCCCCAGGAATGTAATACAGCAATAGCTCCTGTTTCTACTCCATAGTGGGTATAACCAAAGCTATACAGTGTTTGCCAAACAGCATTAAAGAGTATCTTATAATACGCGCTCTGATTCCACAAGCAGATATCATTTAAACAATGTGGCACAGTAAAAACGATATGATAATGCTTTACTGCAAGGGTTGACCGGGTAACTTTGTCTACCCAAACAGCCTGTTTATTGCTTTGGCATTTAGGGCAATGTCTATCGCCACAACTGTTATAGCTATAGCGTTCTTCCCCACAACAAGTACACTTTTCTTTATGACCTCCTAAATTTGAAGTCCTGCATTGAATAATATTAAAAAGTGTTTTTATTTGTTGGCCAGACAGGTTCTCTTTCTCCACCAATTGTTTTCCAAAACGCTGTACTACATCAGCCAATTCATGGCTATTACTGCGGCCTGCCATAAAGCGTATCTAAAGGACTGTGAGGTTTTGCGTGTTCAAATTGAGCCACATGAAGATAGATCATGGTGGTAGTGATTTCTGCATGACCCAGAAGCTGTTTAAGGCTTACAATATTCACGCCTTCCTCAAGCAAATGTGTAGCATAACTATGGCGTAGCGAATGCAGGTTCACTTTTTTTGTGATCGATGTTTTTTTTAAGTTCTCCCGCATCACCCAAGACAAACCTCGCGTGCTATACTGACTATCGGCTTGCTTACCATTAAACAACCAAATATGAGGATTCTCTGCTTTTAGATATTTCTTCAAACCAATAGCCATGGTAGGTGACAGGGGCATTATACGGTCTTTTTTATACTTGGTTTGCCGGATGTGAATGGTCTTGCGCTCAAAGTCTATGTCTGAGATTTTCAAATTAATCACTTCCTGACCGCGCAAACCGGCAGAATAAATAAGACACAATACAATGCGTTGTTTGAGAAGTTTTGGTGCTGCAAACAACTCTTTGAGTTCTGATCTGTTCAATATCACAGGCAACTTGGTGTCGCCCTTTAAGGAAGGCAAAGCAATGGCTTTTCTGTTCAAACCAATCAACCGATAATAGTAGCGCAAACCATAAACCATGTGTTTGAAACTGCTTCGTGAGGGAGATTTAGGGTCGCGGGCCAAAGCCACCAAATATTCATTGGCCTCATCCTCAGTAACCTGCTCAGGCAATCTTTCAAAATTAATGACAAACAGGGCGATTCGCCTGATGTAATTGTTTAAGGTACTGGGGCTTTGACCCCGAAGTGTGACCTGTTGGGAAAGGCGTTTAACAACACCATCAAATTCAGGAACTAAAATAATAGCTCGTTCAACAATCGTAAAGGATTTCTTTTTTCGCATAACTATAGAATTTAAAATGAATAATTCTGTATTATACGTAATTATGAAAACCTTACCTTTACTGCATATTAGAAAGCTATCCCGAAGGGATTTAGTTCAACATTTTGTATAAGTAATGGCAGATAAAGTGCTTTATATCAAGGTTTCTAGCCTGCTCAAACTGCTAAACGGTTTGACAGGAAAAAGGCACGTAATCTGCCACTACTCATACAATTTACCGTTATTGAGTTAATATAAAATAGAGACATCATGCACCAATTTAGTGAATTAGTCTATAGTAGCACTTCTTTTTCCCTAAGCACATTAGATGAAGTAGAATCCAAAGTAATGGAACAATTACAAACAAGTGGCTCGACAACACTTGTAAAGACACTCCAAATGATTCAATTGCAAAAGGTAATTATTACTATTGGAATGTTTTCTTTGTTTGATTCTATTTTACAAGACGGTTTAGATTGCAAACATGGCTTTGCTGAAGCAAAAATAATTCTTGCTCAATCAGATAATAATGTCCTTTGCAATCGATTTGAAGAGTATATCTGTGCTATTAATGTTTTGAAGCATGGGAAAGGACGGAGTTATGATGCGTTAATTGCTAAATCAAATTCGTTACCTCTTAGAATAAAACTGTCGGAAGAAAATTTTTTTAATGAAGGCGATGTTATGGAAGTTTCAACTTTGATTGAGTTGAACAATGAATTTGTTTTAGATTGTGCAAAGGTAATTGAAGAAGTTTCTGAAGAAATTAGAAAGGCACATCCTGATTTATTTGCTTAACCCAACTTGCAGCTAACCCGAAAGAACCTTTTGCTTATCAATGAATTGGCAGTGGTTGAATTCAGATTTGTGTACTACAGATTTTCGTTTAATGAAGGGGGCGTATTTGTAGTTTAGGACATCGTAAATATTACGAACACTTTGATTTGGCTCCGAGCAGCGACGTATCATTATCACTTCATCGTGTATGTTTTGTGCTAAGGTTGTTACCGTTTTTTGCGTGTTCATGGTGCGTACAATTTCGCGCCACCCACTATTTATACCTTTGTTTTTTAATTGATAACGAAGGGTATTTACTATCCAATAGGCCAGCAAGCCCAGATGCAGGTGAGCCATTGTGTTTTCATCTTTTTGATGATAAATGGGACGCAAATCCAAATCGGATTTCAGTACCCTAAAACACGCTTCAACCTCACGTATAGTGTTATAAAACTGCCAGATAATATCCGCAGGCTTGCCTTCTAACGATGTACGGATAAAATAAACCCCGCTCCGAGCATTTATGTCAACCCCTTCTTTTACCGACCATTGCAGGGCTGTTGCTATCCGTTTTTTTTCTTTTTGCACTTCTGCGCTCGTCTGTGTTGCTTTGTTTTTCCTTTTATTTACAACCGTTTCCTGTACTTCTATTTCAATATTAAAATAACGTTGGATGGAAGGATATTTTTGCCTTACGCGGCCAATGCGCTGATGTACTTTATCTTCTTGTTTTACGCCACCTTTTTTTGTCAGGCTGTCGGCTATTTTTTGCAGTTCGGCTTCAAAACGCGAGCGGAACTGCTGGTTCATCGAACGCTCTTTTAGCTCTTTTGAATGGCTCTCCACCTTGAGGTAATAGTCTGTGTTGCGCCCAGATTTTACGTGGCACAGGTCTATTTTCTGCTTTCTATTGTCGGTTACAGTGACTGTTGTTGCCTCTGCTTCGACAAGGTAGTTTTTTAAGCTCGAACGGCTAACGCACAAATAATCATAACCTTTGTCACGAATCATCTTTAGGTTTTCTTCGGTAGCAATGCCTGCATCGATAATCACAAGTGCTTTTTGTGCCGATACCGAAGTTTTGATGCGCAGATTGTTGATCATCTGCTCCAATGTTTTCGAATCGGTCATGCTGCCTTCCAAAACAGATGAATACTTGATAAACCCTTCGCGGTTGATAACCAGGGCCAGCACTACCAATTTTGCATCACTGCGTTTTTCTTTACTGCGTCCGTATTTGGCTAATTCGCTATTTTGTTTTCGGCCTTCAAAGTAAGTGTTAGTAAGGTCATACAGCACTATTTTATCTTCAATGTCAAACAGTTCATTGGTGCGCATGGACAGGTGCTGTTCCAGGGTTTCCTTTTCTGCAAACAGCTTTTTCGATATACGATACAGCTGGTCTTTTGTAATGCTGTCCGTATCGTAACCGGTTATTTCACCTACCGCCGAATTTTCCCGCATCCACCGGGTGGTTTCTAGCTCCGATGCCGGATAAACGGCTCTGCTGATAATATGGCTTTGGGCTATTTTTATGTCATCAGAATTCCATCCCTGACCCTCTAAAAATGAGGCAATTTGTAGTTGTTCAATGGCTTGATAGGACATCCATTCGGCACCAACCTCTTTGACGTCTTTGTTTCTGATGCTATTGATGTCTATGGCTTGTATGTCTTTGCTATTTTTTGATGGTTTGCTTTCCACAAGCACATCAATCCGTTTTTCGGTAAGCATGCGGTGGTAAAACTCATCGACATAAGTGGTTACTAATGTATCATCGGCGTAAGGAAGCTCAAAAAGTGGACTGCCGTAATTAGTGACTTTTGAGGTAAGTATCTTTTGGATCAGGTTGAGCTGATCGGTGGTCAGATTATCCAGATAGCCTGCATTCAAAATAGTACGATGGCAAACCCTGCCATCACAATTGCGATAGCTTTCCACCAGACGGTAATATCCCGAATAAACCCCTGTGGCTGGATTGGTGCGCATTGATACTTTGAAATACATGCCGCAAAGTAAATACCTAATTTGATGATAATCAATACCCCCTTGTGTACTACAAATGAAAATAAAAAAACACGAAAATTGATTATCAGTTGTTTACAAATCAGAAAACCCTAAATCAGTCCCAAATAGATCAAAAAAACTTGTTTTTTAGCTGTTTTTTATTCGATTTTAGGGGTTTTGCTGCAAGTTGGGTTAAACTTGTTTATAAAGAATTGCTTTGAAAAGAATAACAATCCATAACAACCGTT
>CAZOEV010000273.1:0-4611 GCA_964578915.1 uncultured Lentimicrobiaceae bacterium | reverse complement strand
TATGCCTAAATGCCATCAGGTTTCCATGCGCATCAAAAGCAGTAGGAAGCAGCGTTTCAGGTAATGAATCAGCAGCTACAACCCAGGAATGATAGCGTCCGGCAATAAATTTTTCGGGAATATCCTGAAAAAGTTGTGCTGCAAAATTTGTTTGTGTCAAAATGTGGTCAGCTCCATGAAAACAGTGTGAAAGCTGACCCATTTTTGCGCCAAAATGCAAGGCCAAAGCCTGGTGTCCAAGACAAACACCTAAAATGGGTTTTGTAGGAGCTAAAGCAGCTATCATTGCCATCAAATTGCCCGATTCTTCGGGAATGCCAGGGCCCGGACCGATTAATACCTTGTCAATGTTTGGAGGCAACTCATTTAACGGCAAATCGTTGTGCACAATATGTAATTGATGTGCTACGCCGCTTTCGCGTAGAAGCTGCACCAAATTATAGGTGAAGGAATCGTAGTTATCGATTAACAAAAGCTGCGTTGTTTTTGGCATAGTGCGCGAAAATAGTGCATTTTTGCCATTGCAAATTCATTTTTTGAAACTGTATAAATTTTCATGCTTGATTTAATAATCTAATTTACAATAATTTACACTATCTTTAGCTAAATAATATTTTACCGTTTTAAACCTCTTTGTATTATATATGTTTACTTAACAGTGAATAATTAAAACCTAAAAACCCATGAAACTTATCCCGATAGAAACCGGAAATCTTAAACTCGATGGCGGCGCCATGTTTGGTGTGGTGCCCAAGGTGCTGTGGCAAAAACTGTATCCGGCCGACGAAAATAACTTGTGCAATTGGGCGATGCGTTGCCTGTTGGTAGTGGATGGCGACCGCCGCATACTTATTGACAACGGCATCGGCAACAAACAAGACGAAAACTGGCTGAAGCATTATTACCTCAATGGAGATGCTACGCTGGAAAATTCACTTGCCGAAGCCGGTTACAAGCCTGAAGATATTACCGATATGGTTATCACACACATGCACTTTGACCATTGCGGTGGCAGCGTGAATTACAATGCGGATAAAAGCGGTTTTGAGCTGGCTTTCCCCAACGCCACCTACTGGACGAGCAAGCAGCAATTTGATTGGGCTACCAATCCCAACAGGCGAGAAGAAGCCTCTTTTTTAAAAGAAAATATTCTGCCAATTCAGGAAAGTGGTAAGCTCAAACTGATTGAAGAAGAGGGGGAGTACATTCCTAATATTACGTTCAAACTCTATAACGGACATACAGAAGGCCAGGTGATTCCGCACATTAATTACAACGGAAAAACCATCGCATTTATGGCGGATTTAATGCCTTCGTCGGCACATATTCCCATGCCGTGGATTATGGCTTACGATACGCGACCATTGGAAACACTCGAGGATAAAGAGCGCTTTTATGCCGAGGCACTTGCAAATGATATTGTATTGTTTTTAGAACATGACCTTTACAACGAAGCCTGCACATTGCATAACACACCTAAAGGCGTTCGCGTGAAAGCGCAAGGAAAGCTTTCGGAATTTGTGAACTCCTGAACAGCTTTTCAGTTTATTACCAGTTTTCGCTCATAAAATCCATTTGTCGTAGATTTTAAGCGCTCATTGGATAACCGGCGTTACTGACGATTTCATTTTTTTGTCCACGGATTAAAGGGATTACACGGATTTTATAGAGGTAATTTTAAGGTCGGTGACAAATTGGTTGTGATGTGAAGTGTGGGTTTGGGATAGTTCGATTTGAAGGAATGGCTCGGCAAGCTCACCACAAGTGATTCGCCTGTTCTCACCGGGGTCATGACTGACAGTTTTATTCTGTTTCTCTAACAAAATATTCAGTTTAAGCTTTCATGCTAATCCGCGACATTATAGATCACGATAAATCAGGAGTTCTCAATTTGTAACGGTTTAAAGGCTGTGCATCAGCACAACTTTATCTAGGGCTTTGCGGTCGAGTTTGGTCTCAATTTTCTTGCGGTCGCAGAAGTGCAATAAGTCCTGGGTACTCAGGTTTCCCACCATCTCGTCAGCGGCGGTGGGACAACCTCCCAAGCCATTAAAAACCGTTTCAAAGCTACGTACACCGGCTTCCCATGCTGCTTCTAGCTTGTCGAAGCTGTGAGAAGGTTTGGTGTGCAAATGCAGGCCAAAATCTACTTCCGGGAAAGCCGGAATCAAGGTTTCATATACTTTATAAATGGTATCGGGTGAAGCCTCTCCAAGAATATCAGAAAGCGGCATGCGCCTGATTCCAGCCTCATAAAGCTGTGCGGCGCCGTCAATAACCATCTGGATGCTCCAGTCGTCGCCATAAGGATTTCCCAAAGCCATAGAAAGATAAATGACCAAATCGCGCTTTTTGGCAAACGTCAGCTCTGCAATATCTTTAACGATAGCGAGTGCCTTGGCTTCGTCAGCATTTAAGTTGCGCTTTAAAAAAGTGGGCGAAATGGAATAGGGATACGTAAGGCAATGCACACGATCACAGCGCAGTGCGTCCTCTGTGCCGCGCCGATTTACTACCAAGGCCATAATTTCAGGTGAGTGTTTTGGTATTTCCATGCCCAAAATTACATCGCGCGTGTCGGCCATTTGCGGAATAACACGTGGTGAAACAAAACTCCCTACATCCAGCGTATCAAATCCAACTTTCAAAAGCGCATTCACGTAGGCCAGCTTATTCGCTGTAGGAATAAAGGTCTTTATGCCCTGCATGGCATCGCGTGCTGTTTCAGTAATTCTAATCATAATATAGGCCGAAGTTTGACGACAAAGTTAATAGCTTTTGGCAAAAAGGTAGAAAATGTCTTCCTAAGAAATGTGAAATAATTCAAAAAGGAAGACTTCTTTGTTATGCGGTGAAAGTCAGGGCGCGACTGTAAGGCGTTGCTGGATTAGTCGCATCCTGACTGGGCAGAACTGGATTCGCGCTCACGCGAAGGGGTTCTCGCGGCAGCTCCTTTCTCTGTCAGTGTCTCAGTAGTAGCTGTGATTCTGGGACTTATAATCGTCTATGGTGTATCCACTACCTGACTGGGCAAATACAATAGCAGAAGGCTGGCGCGCGAATCCCTTCGCGTGTCCTCAAAGAAGTTGTATAACCTTCAAAATATAACATTGTAGTCAGGGCGCACCATTAATTCGTCGTTAGAATAGTCGCGGCCTTACTGGCGGGGAAGGCTGGTTTGCATGCAAAGGTTTCACAATCTCTTTGTTTTTCTCTTTCGCTTTTCCATGATGAAAAGCTAGCAAAAATCTAGTGTGTGCGAAGCTATCCACCCACAGCGAAAAAAAACAACGGAAAACTAAGTGGGCTTGGGTATAATGCAATGCTTTGATATTATATGCTTTGATAAATATTTTCTGGTATTTCGTTTCTGCTTTTACTGATTTATGCATTGCATCATACTAACAGCCTTTGGGGCTGCCCCACTAGTTTTCCTGTTGTTTTTTTTGCCCTGCCAAGCGCACGCTCGCCGCACACACAAGGCCTACGCGCCCAGCCCGGTGGTGAGTTGGCTTTTGGCTGTCTATTTGCTAAAATTTGCCGATGCAAAGTTGCTGATTACAGGCGGGGCCCAACATTTGGTTGTGGCCGGATTAGTCACGCCTTGACCGGGCTCGAAAGTCAGGGCGCGACTTTTATTCGTCGCCGGATTTGTCTCAGCCTGACTGGCGTAGGAGCCAGGGCAAGACTGTGTGCTTTTTATAAAAAACCCCAAAGGTTTCAAAAAACCTTTGGGGTTTGATATAAGTAGTTTAGCCTAATTTCAAGTAAACAAAACCGAAGCTAATCAAGCCTTCACTGGCTTAATTTTTTTACGAATAATATCTGCTAGCTCATCAATTTTTACGCGTTCCTGCAGCATACTGTCGCGCTCACGGATGGTTACTGTATTGTCTTCCATACTTTGATGGTCGATAGTGATACAATAAGGCGTTCCGATGGCGTCGTGGCGGCGATAACGTTTTCCGATAGCGTCTTTCTCTTCGTAATGGCACATAAAGTCTTCACGCAGATCAGCCAAAATTTCACGGGCTTTTTCGGGCAGGCCGTCTTTTTTCATCAGCGGCAAAATGGCAGCTTTATAAGGCGCCAACACAGCTGGAAGTTTTAGCACAACGCGCTCGCTGCCGTCATCCAGTTTCTCTTCGGTATAGGCATGACTAAGTACGGCCAAAAACATACGATCCAAGCCAATAGATGTTTCTACTACATAAGGAACGTAGGATTCATTGGTCTCAGGATCAAAATATTGTAGCTTTTTGTTGGAGAATTTCTGATGTGCGCCGAGGTCGAAATCAGTGCGGGAATGAATACCTTCCAGCTCTTTGAATCCGAAAGGAAACTCAAACTCAATATCGGCGGCGGCATTGGCGTAGTGTGCCAGTTTTTCGTGGTCGTGAAAACGGTATTTTTCAGCTGGAATACCCAGCGAAAGGTGCCACTTCATGCGTTCGGCTTTCCAGTACTCATACCATTCTTTTTCATCACCGGGGCGGACAAAAAACTGCATCTCCATCTGTTCAAACTCCCGCATACGGAAAATAAATTGCCGCGCAACGATCTCATTACGAAAGGCTTTTCCGGTTTGCGCAATGCCAAAAGGCAGCTTCA
>CAZOEV010000272.1:0-4614 GCA_964578915.1 uncultured Lentimicrobiaceae bacterium | reverse complement strand
CTATCCTAATTATTCTTTTTGATGTTTTCTTCGTCATGGCATTTTAGGAGTTTTGGTTGCATGAGCCACAGCAATTGACCACTTCCAATAAGGCTTTTCGATCTCCATTTTCAGTGATGTATTGTGTTGTGAATCAATGGTTAATAAAATCACAGACTTTCTCATCAACGGCGTTGTTGTTTTATATTTGGCGTCAAATATAGATTTTTTTATAAAAATGGATTGTTTCTAAATGATTGGCCTTGCCTTTTATTGTTTCGTCAAAATATTTGACGAGGCCGCATTAGCAGGAGAACGAATCTTTTGCCGCTGGCTTAATATGTTATAATACCACACGCTATCTGCAAGGCTACCACAACTAAAAACGACTGCGGTTCATAACACCTATAATCGTATTGCTTCATCCGATATCAATCAAATCAATTGCCTTCATCAAACGGTCTGTTTCTGAAAGTGCTACAATGATTTTTTGGTAATGCTGAACATCTTCAAACTCCAATTTCCGGTTTTTACGGTCTTTGAGCCACTTTTTAGCGGGTTGATAACCTCCAATATAAAACTCCCAGGCTATTGGTGGAACATTGTCAAAATATTGCGTTTCATTGATATAAACTTTGCCGTCTTGATACCTCGTTTTGCCCACGACATTATCACCATCAATAGGATATTGCGTAATAAAATTTTCAACTGCAGGGCTTTCTAATAAATGGATTTGCCTGATTTCGCCACCAAGTTTCACCAATTGCCAAAAAGTGTCACTGTCTTTTGGGTAAGGCACTCTCGGGAAATCAATTTTCAAAAATTCTTTGTATTTCTCGCGGTATGTTGGCGAATGCAATACGGCATAGATGTAATCCAGCAAATCAATGGGAGCGAAAGTGGTTTTATAATCATCGCGCACTTCGGGATTGTTGATGTAGCAAACATTTCCTTCGGGTTCTTTCTCTGGCACAAAACCCAATCCTAAGTTTTTGGCTATTTCTTTTAGGATTTCCGGATTGAGGTTAGGCGTTCGACCTTGCACTGAGCTTGTCGAAGTGTGAGATTGGTCGATGGTTTGTTGGACGTTGGTTTCGGGGTAGAGATAAAGGGGAAAAACATATCCATTGTCTAATGTTGAGACATAAGATTTGTCAATTATTAATTTGGTAATACAAAACTTACTTAATAAATCATTTCTTATCCCCTTCAGACTTACAAGCCCAAAGTTGTCTACATCAATAAAGTTGACCATTAGCTTTTCTCGAGCTCTTTCGACAAGTTTTGTGTCATAGTTTATGTATCGAATATCAAATAGTCTATAATTTACTTTTTTTAGTCTACATTCATTTGGAAATCTTTGGGTCAATTCATTCTCATTAAAACCAATCAATTCCTTGTCATTACTTGTTGTAATACCCATACCATAAACAATAAATAATTCATTAATTCCGAACCCTTTTCCATATTCTTCGCTTCCCTTAAAATTTTTATTAACTAAAAAATAATATGGTTCATCAGGATCCAATTCATTCCAATCGATTGATTTCAAAGAGTTTTCAGTCAGGAAATCGTATTTCTCTTCGCGTTTCCCGTACAGGTCGAAATGCAGGACTTGAGCAAGCTTTTTATTTTGTTTTTCCATTTTATTTCAAAAATTTACGGGTTTCAACTTCTTGCAAAATGCTCATTTGCTGTATGGCGATTTGGTTAAGTTTAATCAAACGCTGGTTTTGCTCCATGTTTTCGTTGATAAAAACAGCATTCAAATTTTCCATATTCGACAAGCAAATCAGTTCGTTAATGGAAGCATAATCACGAATATTCCCTTTTAAATTGGGGTTTTTTTCTCGCCATTGTTTAGCCGTTATCCCAAACAAAGCCATATTTAAGACATCGGCTTCGCTGGCATAAATAATTGAAGTTTGTTTTGCTGTAAGTTCTTTAGGTATAAGATTTTGCTTAATGGCATCGGTGTGGATATGATAATTTAACTTCGCCAATTCGCGCTTTGCCGACCAACCCAGCAATTTATGCTCTTCCTCTTTGAGTCGCTGAAATTCTTTGATAAAGTAAAGTTCAAATTCAATAGAAATCCAGGCCGCGAACTTGAAAGCGATGTCTTTATGAGCAAAAGTACCTCCATATCTACCTGATTTTGAAACTATTCCTTTGGCATTAGTGGTGACTACCCATTTTTGCGGCGACAAAGTAAATGCATTCATTCCGGCTTCATTTCTAAACCCCTCGAATTCGAGGGGTTTAAAAACAGGATTGTACAATGTTTCCCAAATTCCCAGATATTCAATGGTATTGCGGTTTCGCATCCAGTTGGCAATCACCTCAGTTGGTTCGGGATTTTTGAACTTTGCTATATCGGTCAACGAAATATAATCGTCCTCGTTGATTTTCAGAATTGTTACATCTGTTTTTTGCACATGAATCTTTGCCATAGCTTTACTTTTTCTTTTTCACAAAAATATTGATACTCACACCTTGCATAATATCAAACACGTTTTGGTCAGCAGAACCATCCGCGCAAACTTCTTTCTTTTTGGAGTTTCCGTGTAAATCCAGGATATAAATTTTATCAAAAGTTTCGAGTAATTCCTTGCGCATTTGACGGTGAATTATGCCATCAATAAAACTATTGTTAGAAATATAAGCTAAAACTCCGCTTCCATTTTTCTCAATGTAATATTGTCCATATCGAATAAATTTGATGTAATCATCCGAAAGAGGTTGAATGTTTTTTTCATTCAAATCAGTTTTGTAATTGGCTACTAAACCTTCAATCCATTCACCTTTATTAGTGCTACTTACGGAATAGGGCGGATTTCCCAACACCACCATCACTGGCGTATCGCGTTTAAGATGGTTGGCTTCATTGGCTTCGGTGCTCAACCAATTGGCAAATAAAGTTCCTGAATCGGGATGGCTTTCTTCTAGGCTGTTGGTCAGATACACCCTAAAACGTTGGTTCGAAGTTGGTTTAAATCCCGTTTCGGACAATAGCAAATCCAATTTCAAATGCGCCATGGCATAACTTGCCATCAGCAACTCAAAGCCGTTCAGGCGTGGCAAAAGATGGGTTTCCACATAATTGCTCCAAATACCTTGCTGCCCTTGAAACTTTTTGTGAATATGCTTCACCACTTCTGCAAGAAAAGTTCCGGTGCCAGTGGCCGGGTCAAGAATCTGTACTTTGTGCACTTCCTGCTCTATTTGTTTATAGCCCGTTACAGAACGTTTGTCGGGGGTTTGGGTATTGACTTTTATGCTGGTTTTGCTGGTATCGGCAAGCCCCTGTGGTAAATCGAATTCGGTTTTTAAAATATCGTCAACTGCCCTCACAATAAAGTTTACAACAGGTTGGGGGGTGTACCAAACGCCGCGAGATTTGCGCAATTTCGGGTCGTATTCACTCAGAAAAGTTTCATAGAAATGGATAATCGGGTCTTCCATTTTCGTTGACTTGCCGTAGTTTTTCAAAATTTCTTCTACGTTACAAGCCATAAAAATATCGGTCAAGCTATCAACTACCCATTTTATCCGGTCGTCAATATCCGGCCCTGCGATATAGCCAAAGAGTTTGCGCAAAAAAGGATTTGATTTTGGGATGAGTTCAGCAGCTTCTTGTCTGCTAAAAGTCGCCAAACTCGGATCGTGCAAACGCGCAGCAAACATGCCGTAAGCGATGGTTTGGGCGTAAACATCGGCAAAGCTTTGCGGTGTGATGTCGTGAATCAAAATTTCCTTGAAAGCCAACATTTGGTCTTTCAGGGTGCTGTCTTCGGCATGGGCTTCATCACTCGATAAGGCTTTTCCGATAATATCAGAAAGCAGGCGGGCTTTGCCGGCCATCATTTCTGCAAGTTTCTTGCTGCTTTTGATCGTTTGGCCAATATGACTGCAAAAGTCTTTGATTAAGTTTTCAAATCCGGCAAAGTTTTCGGGTAGCGCTTTTATGCCTTTGTCAGTGATTTCTCCAATGGCAATTTTGGTGATAAATTCGCCTTCGCGGTAGAGGTGAAAATTGATGTAATCGGTAAAAATCAGGTTATTTAGCGATGCTTTATAGCGGTCGAACTGTTCTTTGTTTCCTGCTTTCTTTAAGCCGTCGAGGTCTTTATCGCCAATATCTTTCGCTTCAATAAAGCCGACCGGAATATCTTTTTTCGTCAGGATATAATCAGGAGCACCGCAACTTTGTCTTTTGGGTTCATTGGTCGCCCGAATTGTCGGCACTATACTTTCCAAGACTTGTTGCAAATCACCTCGAAATGTATGTTCGGTAGCATTTCCAAGCCGGTATCTGCTGTTTAGATTGTCAATATACTGGTCAATTGTCATTTTTTGTAGCTGTCTGAAATGACTACAAATATATCAAATAAACATGTCTGGCGCAGGTCTCCAGACCTATGCCTTAAATTAGACTACTTCCTAGTACAAACATTCGTATTATTTTACCAAGGTCCGTTTTCTGTAATATTGACAAACTTTTCATTTTCATAACGATAGGCTCCACCATATCCAACAAACCAAAGTCGATTTTGCTGGTCTTCATAAATTTGAAAAGTCAGCGGACCATTATTTCCTTCTTCTATTGAATATTCTGTTAGTCCGTTCTCATAT
>CAZOEV010000271.1:0-4620 GCA_964578915.1 uncultured Lentimicrobiaceae bacterium | reverse complement strand
CCACGCCTGCACTTGCGTTATGGCTTTAACGAGCATAATATTTTACGGCTTTCTGCCGGAAAAGGCTACCGTTCGGCCAATATTTTAGCCGAAAACACTTCACTGCTGGCCTCTTCACGCCAAATGGTGGTGCGCAATACGCCTAAAATGGAAGAAGCCTGGAACTATGGTATAAATTTCAGTAAACACATTATTATCAACAACCGCGAGCTGACCATTGGACTGGATATTTATCGCACAGACTTTATCAATCAAGTAGTTATTGACCGTGATGCGGATGCACAAAAGGTATTAATTTATAACCTTGACGGCACTTCTTATTCAAATAGCATCCAGCTGGAGGCCAATTATGAACTACTGAAAGGCCTTGATGTTACGGCGGCTGTGCGCGTGAACGATGTGCAAATGACCTTGAATAATGAATTGCAGGAAAAGCCACTTGTAAATAAATACAAAGGTTTGATCGCTTTGTCTTATGCTACCAATTTGCGGAAATGGCAGTTTGACCTCACAACACAATTTAATGGTGTGAGCCGCTTACCTTCAACAGCTTCAAATCCTGTGGCTTATCGCCTGGATGACTACTCACCTGCCTATACAATTTTAAATGCGCAGGTTACCAAGTTTTTCCTTAAGTGGAATATTTATCTTGGCGCCGAAAACCTGACCAATTATAAACAGGAAAATCCTATTTTGGCCGCCAACGATCCATTCGGAGAATATTTTGATTCCTCGATTGTTTGGGGACCAATAAGCGGCATAAAAATTTATGCCGGATTACGCTATACCATTGATTAATAACTTAATACTTAATAACATGAACCATTTATTTAGAATTATTATAATCAGCCTTGTGCTGCTACCCATTGCTCTTTTGGCAGAAGACGGCAAGAAGAAAAAGACAGAAACTGTTGAAATTCAAACCTCTGCGATTTGCGGCGATTGTAAAGTTCGCTTGGAGAAAAACCTGGCTTTTGAAAAAGGCGTTAGAGCGGTTGAACTAGACGAAGACACCAAAATCATCTCTATCACCTATAAAATAGGCAAAAATGACAAAGAAAGTCTAAAAGAAGCCATCACAAAAATTGGCTATGATGCCGATGAAATGCTTGCCGATCAGGAAGCGCATGATAAATTACCGGAATGCTGCCAGAAAGGTAATACGCCGCATTAAACAGATTTTCATTCAACAAATAAAATCAGTCATCTGCGGATGGCTGGTTTTGTTCGTTTAAGCTGGGATATCGCTAAAGATATAAACCACAAAAGACATCTAGGTTTCACAAATTGATTTATGAATGGAAAGATAAAGCTCTTCTTAATAGTTGCCTTCCTTGTGAAAATTGTGCTTATAAATATGCAAACGTTAAAACCGTTCAAACATGCCTGATGTTGCACAATCTTTTACTTTTTTGACTTTATATTTCCTTCTATTTGTTTTAGTTCTTCCATATCATTTTGGTCAGTATGAAGGGCATCGAATTGCTTTCGGCGTTGGTTGAATTGCTCGTATATCTCGCTGACTATGTTTTCCATTTCGGTATTACTGACTTTTCCAATATTTTTCAGGATCTTTTTATCCTGAAATTCAAGGATTCTATCCACGTTTTCTCTCCAAAATTTAGTTGTAATGTCTAAGCGGCTTTTAGCCCGCAGTTCTGCACTTTCCAAAAAGATAATTACCAAGCGATTGAGGGTGTCAATCTCGTCGTCTGTTAGATAATTCTTAGCAATATAAATATCCTGTTTCCTTACTACAGAACCTTTCCACGAAGTTAAATTCATATTTGGTTTACCTGATTGTGCTCTAGAAACAATTAACTCGGCGGCAGTTTTTGAGGTAACGGCGAACAATAATTTGTTTTGGGTTTCGGCAAAAAACATTTGAGTCGCTTTGTCGGTTGGGTCGTAATTACTGCTTAAGGCAAATAATTCACGTACTTTTTGGTAAAAACGTTTTTCTGAAGCCCGGATATCCCTGATACGCTCCAAAAGTTCATCGAAATAATCTGGCCTACCATCAGGGTTTTTAAGACGATCACTGTCTAAAATAAATCCCTTTAACATAAACTCTTTCAGGTTTTGGTTAGCCCATATACGAAACTGTGTTCCCCGCTTACTACGTACCCTAAAACCGATGGCCAGAATCATGTCCAACGCATAATAAGTTACATTGTATTCTTTTCCGTCTGTGGCAGTTGTAAAGTAATTCTTTACAACTGAAAATTCGTCTAATTCCTTATCAATCAATACACTTGCTATGTGTTGTCCAATGTTTTGTTTAGAGGTGTCAAAAAGTTCGGCAAGCTGGTTTTGATTCATCCAAACCTTACCGTCTTTAGCATAAAGCGAAACAGAAGCTTTGCCATCAGCTGTATTGTAAATGATTATATTTTGGTTGTTTTCAATTTTCATTTCTAAATTACTTTACAATAACAAAAAGCACTAGCAAAGCTTCAATGCTAATGATTCGCATAGCTTATGCCTTAAGTGATAAACCTAACAACCAATATATCGTGAAATCACCAGACGTTGGATTTCCGAAGTGCCTTCGCCGATTTGCAACAAACGTTGGTCGCGGTAAAAACGCTCTACGGCGTAATCTTTCATTAGGCCATAGCCGCCATGAATTTGTACGGCTTCATCAGCAACTTCTTTAGCAATTTCGGAGCAGTAAAGCTTGGCCATAGCCGATTCCAGCCCGAAAGGTCGGCCTTCGTCTTTGAGCCAACAGGCTTTGTAAAGTAGATTTCTTGCCAGCTCAATCTTCATCGCCATATCGGCCAGCTTGAAGGCGTTAATCTGAAACTTTGAAATGGCTTGACCAAACTGTTTGCGTTCTTGGGCATAAGAAAGTGCCAGTTCGTAAGCGCCCTGCGCCGCACCCAACCCCATAGCTGCAATCGACAAGCGACCGGCATCCAAAGTAGCTAACATAATCTTTGATCCCTGACCAATCTCTCCAAGCAAATTTTCCTTTGGCACACGCACATCATCAAAGTAAAGCTCGGCGGTATCGGAAGCCCGCCACATCATTTTGTTGTGCATTTCAACGCGCTTGAAACCTTTTGTATCACCATCAACCAGAATAGTTGAAAATTGCTTTTTGCCATCTTTTTCACCCGAAACGGCCTGCACCGTGCTGCCAATATTTAGGGAAGAAGCACCGTTGGTAATAAAAATTTTAGAACCATTGATTACCCATTGATCATCAACGACTTCTGCTGTAGTTTTGGAACCACGCGAATCGGAACCGGCTCCGGGCTCAGTGAGGCCAAAGCTCCACAGGGATTCGCCTGTGCAGAGTTGCGGCAGGTATTTGAGCTTTTGCTCTTCTGCGCCAAAATAATATAACGGTCCAATTCCGAGTGAGTTATGCGCTGCAAGCGTAGCAGCCTGCGAGCCATCGATGCGCGCCAGCTCTTCCACCGCGATGATATAAGATAAGGTGTCGAGGCTCTGACCGCCATATTTTTCTGGCAAATACATCCCAAAAAGCCCTAATTCGCCCATGCGTTTAGTCAACGCAACAGAAAATTCAGCTTTTTCGTCAAGCTCCTGGGCTACTGGCTTTATTTCACGTTCGGCAAACTCACGAACTGTTTCGCGAATGAGTTTATGTTCTTCTGAAAGATCGAAATTCATAATTGAGTGGTTTTAATTATTTATGCTTCTTCTTTGTTTTTGAGCTGGATAAGTTGCGTTTTTGGTTGAACCATATCACCTGTTTTTACGAGTACTTTTTCTACTCGCGCATCAGCTGGTGCAGTAATATTATTCTCCATCTTCATCGCTTCTACAACAAGTAAAACGCTGCCACGGTTCACTTTGTCGCCGTTTTTTACGTTTACTTTAATTACGCGACCTGGCATGGGCGAAAACAAACTGCCTTCATCAGCTTGATCGGCATCACGGGCGTGATCTATCTTTTCGTTAAGCTGATCTTTTCGTTCACAATTAAATATAAATCCCTTATATTGAATCAGATAATGCCCTTCTTCATTCTCTGAAATAAACATAGACCCGCTTTTCCCATTATAACAAAAGCTCATTTTACTATCAGAAAAAGCATTTAATTTCAAAGAAATTTGTTGATCATTATGGCTTAAAACCAGCACTGAATTATCAAAACTTAAAATCTCAAACTGCATCAGCTTTTCTTCTATCCTAATTGTGGGCTGCATATTTAATCGCCAATAACCCAATTGCTGCCAGGTATTTTCAGGATCAAAGCCATTTAGCTGATGCTGATGCAGATTAAAAAGCAGGAAAGCAGCTGCAAGTTCCAAGGTATTAATTTTGTTTTTGGCAACATCTATTTCCGCCAACAAAATTTCAGTTTCTGTATCACAAAAACCCGTACTAATCTCATTTCTAACAAATTGCTCATTTGCTAAAATCGCTTTCAGGTAAGAAATATTTGTTTCAATACCATGAATGACATATTCTTGCAAAGCCTGTTGAGCCGACTCGTTGGCCGTTTTTCTATCCTCACCAAAAGCGATAAGTTTGCTAATCATCGGATCATATTCACTCTGCACCATTGCCGGCCCGCTAAGGCTGCTGTCAATACGAATATCTTCAAAATCAGGCTCTTGATAGTTGATGATTTGGCCTGGC